>JAFRKG010000167.1 GCA_017431845.1 Methanosphaera sp.
AAATGGTATTTCTTTACCGTTTAATATATTTTCTTTGAGAGTACCTGCGTTTTATGTAATGTTTAATAGTATACTGTCCATAATACCTGTTGTTCTAATATATGTGTCAATAATAATTATGAAAGATAAACCTTATTTAAAAGAAAAGTTCATCCAATCTTTTAATTTTAAAGATGTTTTATTAACAGTAAATTCATTAATCATATCTTATATGATAATTTCAGAATTAAATGTATATCATACTTTAATAAAAATAATATTTTTACTAATATTGTCTTATATCCTGTCAAAAATATTGAACTATAAAATAATACTGATAATATAAACAATATTAGTAATATCTCAGCAGATATTAACAGCTAATCTGATATTCTACTTAACTGAATTTATTATAATCACAGTATTAATTACGGTTAATAATATTTATCATAAGAGCATAATACAGGATGCATTAACACAAAATATAGATATGAATTTATTAGAAGAAGGAATGATACTTCAATATCCATTATACTATAAAAATCAACAATATTACTTTGATAAAAGTAATTGGTATGATTTCAAAGATAAAGGAGAGTTAATATGTTCAAACAATGCATGTGGCTTAACAAATGTTGAAATAAAAAAATTAAAAAAGGTATATGTCAATTCAACAATATCTATAAAAAAAGGATTATCTTTTGCTCCATTTATATTAGCAGGATTAATAATTACATTATTGCTGGGAAATACGTATCAGCTTTCAATTTATTTGGTGGGGTTGATATAATTGGATAATAAAGGCCAAATAGCTTTGGAATATTTGTTAATATTTTTTATTTTATTGATTATATTGTCAATAATAACTATTCCCCTTTTATATGAGGGTATTGAAGCTACAAATGATGTGACAAAGACGGTTAAGGTTAAAAGTTTTTTAACAGAACTTCAAAAGAATGTTAAATTAATATATTCATTGGATACTGGTTCCAAGAGAACTATAGGTGTTTATGTTCCATCAGATATGGTTATTTATTATACTCTTCGTAGTGGAAGACATTATGTTTATACTAATTTGATGTTATCTGATGGTTCTAATAAGAGGGTAGAGTTAGAAATGCCGTGTAAAGTTTCGTTTAATAATAATAGTAATCATTATTATTCTAGTTTAAGAAAGCGTTGGTATTATAATGTGGAGGTTAGATGGATTGAATCAGCAAATGGGGAGAGGAGTATTAATATAATTTTTAAATGAATAAATTTTATTCTTCTTTTTTATTTGCTAATTCTTTTAATTCTTTGTACATAATTTTTCTGTCTTCTTCTGATCTGTTTTCATGGTATACTATTTCTTCTAATTCTTCTTGTCTTCTTATTATAGTGTTTAATATTTCGGTTATAGGGTCTGGTATTTTTCCGTGTTCTAAGTCACGTTTATGTTGGCTTTGTTTACGTATTGATTCTAATGTTCTTCCTGGTATACCTACTATTGTTGAATCTGGTGGTGCTGGTTTTGTTACTACTGATCCTGCGCCTATTTTACAGTCATCTCCTATTTCTATGTCTCCAAGTACTATTGCGTTGGTACCGATTACTACTCTGTCACCTATTGTTGGATGTCTTTTTTTTGCTTCTAGGCTTGTTCCTCCGAGTACTACTCCTTTGTATAGTAGAACATCATCTCCTACGATTGTTGTTTCTCCGATTACTACTCCCATTCCATGGTCTATGAAGAATCTTCTTCCGATTGTTGCTCCTGGGTGTATTTCTATTCCTGTGAGGAATCGGTTTATATGGGAGATAAATCTTCCGATTAGTTTGTGATTTTTTTTCCAGAACCAGTGTGCGATTTTATGTAGCCATAGGGCGTGTAGGCCTGGATAGCAGAGTATGACTTCTATTGTGCTTTTTGCTGCAGGATCATTTGAGAAAACAGTGTTTATGTCTTCTTTTATTGTCTCAAACATTGTTTCAGTTCCTTTTTTGGTTTATGTTTTTTCTTTTTTCTTTATATACTTTTATTGTTCTTTTTATTTATTTTTTCTTGACAATATATTATATAACTATAGTTATATTTATATATAATTATAACATATATTAATTTGTAGTCAAGAATATGATAAATTTATAATTTAACATTGTTATTTTATAAATCATTAAAAAATTTATCTAAAAATTTTAATATTATTATATTTCAAAATTTTAGAAAAATAAAAAATTAATAAATAATTTCGAATTATAATAATCTTTTATGATACAATAAAATATAACAATTGTTATAATTAATTTAATATCAAAACCCAATAAAATAAAAAAATCAAAAAAAATAAAAATAATAATAACAAAAACAAAAAAGACAGGACGTGAAAAAACATGACAATAGAAAATATACCAATATTAAAAAAACCAATAGCAAACGATATAACAGAAACAATAGGAAACACACCACTAGTAAAAATAAACAAACTAACTGAAGGAATCGACGCAACAGTACTAGTAAAAGTAGAATCATTTAATCCAGTAAGCAGTGTAAAAGACAGAGTAGCAGTATCATTAATAGAAGACGCAGAAAAACAAGGAAAAATAAACAAAGATACAACAATCATCGAACCAACAAGTGGAAACACAGGAGTAGCACTAGCATTCGCAGCAGCAGCCAAAGGATACAAACTCAAAATAATACTACCAGAATCATTCTCAATAGAAAGAAGAAAACTAGTAAAAATATTCGGAGCAGACCTAGTACTAACACCAGCATCCGAAGGAATACCAGGAGCAATCAAAGAAGCAGAAAGACTAAACAAAGAAATAGAAAACTCAATAATACTACAACAATTCGAAAACCCAGCAAACCCAAAAATACATGAAATACTAACAGGAGAAGAAATCTACACAGACACAGACGGAAAAGTAGACATAGTAGTATCCGCAGCAGGAACAGGAGGAACAGCAACAGGAATAGCAAGAGCAATAAAACCAAAAAAAGAAGACTTCCAACTAATAGTAGTAGAAGCAGCATCTTCCCCTATAATCTCTAAAGGAGAAAAAGGACCACATAAAATACAAGGAATCAGCCCAGGATTTGTAGCAGACACATTAGACCTCGATGTAATAGATGAAGTAATAACAGTAGAAGACGAAGATGCAGGTAAAGGAACAATCAACTTAGCACAAAAAGAAGGAATCCTCGCAGGAATATCATCAGGAGCAGCAATACACGCAGCAATAGAAGTAGCAAAAAGACCAGAAAACAAAGGAAAAACTATAGTAGCAATATTACCAGATACTGGAGAAAGATATTTAAGTGTAGACTGGTTATCCGAAATATATTATGATTTAGATTAAAAAATCTAAATTATTCCTCCTTTTATTAAAAAGAATATTCTATTTTTAAACATAATCATAAAAACTAACCATCACTACAAATTTATATAATAACTAATTTTTTCATAAAAACCTATACAACTTTTTTAATATTTGAAAAAACAAACATATTAATATCTGAAATTCTTATGAAGGATAAAATATGATAAATGTAACAACTTTTTTAGATGCTAACGCTTGTAGGTTAGATAAGCCAGTATATTATTCCATAGACAGAAACAAGAAATATACATCACGAGATATCTTAGGAATAATATCACACTTGGGAAGAACATTAAAAAAATTAGGAATAAAAAAACAAGACAGAGTAGTAATATACCTAGAAAACTCTCCAGAATACTTATTCTCCTTCTTAGCATTATGGAGAATAGGTGCAGTAGCAGTACCAACAAACAGAATATACACAATACCCGAACTAAAATATTACACAAAAGACTCAGGAGCAAAACTAATCATAACCGACCATGAAATAAATGAAATAGACGTTCCATGTTACCAAATACCATTATTAGATGAATATACAAATGAAAAAATATTGGAAGCAGAAAACACATCATGGGACGATTTATGTCAATTACAATATACAAGCGGAACAACAGGCAAACCAAAAGGAGCAATGTTAACTCATGGAAACTGGTTTAGTGCAATACACAATGAATGTGACGTGCTAAAAATGAATCAGGACAGTGTCATGTTCTGCATTTACCCTATGGCACATGTCGGAATCTCATGGGCAATTTCAGCACTAAGAGCAGCAGCATTATGCATAACCAAAAACAGATACACATTCGAAGAGTACCTTGACATTATATATGAAAACAGTGTAACTCATGCAACAGGAATGCCACCAGTAATACATTCAATAGTATCAAACCCAGAACTAGTATCTAACAAACTATACACAGTAAAATGCATAATATCTGGTGGAGGACCATTACACCAAGACACGTGGAAAAAATTCTATAAAAAATACGGAATACCAGTACTGAACGCTTATGGATCATCAGAAACAATAGTTATAGGAACAGGAACAGTCATACGACCAGAAGATTACGCATCAGCAGATAAATATGAAAGTGTAGGTCACCCCGTATGTTTCACAGAAATAAAAATTGTTGACACTGAAGATCCATCAAAAACATTAAAACAAAACGAAACAGGCGAAATAGCACTACGTGGACCTTCCACCACAATAGGATACTGGAATAACCCACAAGCCAATAAGGAAACTTTCACAGAAGATGGATGGTATCTGTCCGGTGATATAGGATACATAGATGATGATCAAAGACTATTCATAACCGACCGTAAAAAAGACATGATAATAATGTCTGGATGGAAAATATACCCTACCGAAGTTGAAGAAGTATTAATAGCACATGACTCAGTAGATGAAATAGCAATATTCAGCATACCTCACGAACATCGCGGAGAAATACCTGTTGCTGCCGTAATATGGAAAGAAGAACCTGATGAAGAAGGATTACTGGAATATGCCCGACAAAACCTGGCAAGATATAAAATTCCTAGAAAAATTTTCACAGTAACAGAATTACCTAGAGTAAATAATTGGAAACTGCTAAGAAAAGACTTAAGAGAAAAATTATTATAAAATTTAATAAAATTTTTTCTCCCCAAAAAAAATATTTTGTTAAGATTAATATATTTAAATTATAAAAACTATAATAACTATTAGATATAACTAATTAATCAGAGTGTTTAATATGCATGGAAAGAATATAAGTGAGAATGTAGAGGAATATTTAGAAACCATTTACAAAAAAAGTCTCACAGATAACATGGCAAAGACAACAGAGATTTCAAAAGATTTAGGAATCGCTCCCGGCAGTGTAACACAAATGCTTAAGAAATTAGAAGAAGAAGGTTACGTAAATTACTACCAATACAAAGGAGTAAAATTAACAGATAAAGGTTATAAAATTGCAGAAAGTATAGTTCGTAAACATAGATTACTGGAAACATTCTTATACAACACATTAGGTATTGAAATGGAAGACCTACATGAACAAGCATGTGCAATGGAACATTCATTATCTGATGAAGCCGAAAGAAAATTATGTCAACTATTAGAATATCCAAATCAATGCCCAGATGATCATAATGTTATCCCAGTATGTGACTTGGACATAGCCACATGTTATGAATGTTCAAAAATGCAAAGCATTAAAGATATACCTAAAAGAATAGAAAACCTAATATCTGTAGGAAATATGGCGCCAAAAGAAGTTGGTATAATAAAATTTATCCGAGGAGACAATGACCAACTCAAGGAATTGCTTGATATAGGAATAACATTAGAAACTAAAATAACATTAATTAGTGCTGCACCATTAAATGGGCCTGTAAAAATATTAGTTGAAGATAAAGAAGTACAAATTGATAAAGATGTATCATATAATTTATTTGTAGTAATCGAATAATATATTAATTAAAAAAATAAAATATTAAAACAATAAATTATGGAGTGATATATATGGCAAAATATAAATGTATGTTATGTGGATGGGTATACGACTCAGAAAAAGGAGACGAAGCACACGGAATAGCACCAGGCACATCATTTGAAGATTTACCTGATGACTGGAAATGCCCATTATGTGGTGCAGGAAAAGACATGTTCCAAGCACAATAAGTTAAGTAATTTAATTACTAACTTCCTTTTTTTCTTAAAATAATCTTTCTAACACTATTTTTAATAAATTTATCATTTTATAAAGTATTTCATTCTTAAATATTCTTTTTCCTAAAAATATAACTATTATATAACTTAGATTACATATAAGTAATTAATTATGATTTAATCATAAAATTTTGAAAAAAGTATAAGGTGGTGAAAACATGTTACTAGTTGAAGGAGTAGTTGGTGGAAAAAAATACAGAGAACCATTCTCAAAAGGAATCCTTTCAAAATCATTAGTAAGATCAGAAGTTGATCCAGACAAAGCATATGAAATAGCTTCTGAAGTTGAAGAATCAATCACAAACGATGGGACAACAGTAATTTCAGTTACTGATTTAATAAAAATAGTTAAAGAAAAACTAAAAGAAGATGACCCTGCATTAGCAAAAAAATATATAATATGGAAAGAAATCCGAAGATCTAAAGATCCATTAATAATACTTATAGGTGGAGCATCAGGGATAGGAACATCATCAATTTCTTTCGAATTAGCAAATAGGCTGGGAATAAAAAGTTTACTAAGTACTGATATGATACGTGAAGTAATGAGAAAAATGGTATCAAAACAGTTATGTCCAACACTATTTGAATCAAGTTACACAGCAGAAGAAGCATTAAAAACACCCGCACCACCAGAATTTGATAAAACATTACTAGGATTTAAAGATCATGTAGAAACAGTAAGTGTAGGATTAACCGGAGTAATAGAACGTTCAATAAAAGAAGGTATAAGCATAGTAATAGAAGGTGTGCATATAGTGCCTGGATTTATTGATGAAGAACTATTAAACACACCCAATGTTTACATGTTTGTATTAGCATTATCCGATGAAGAAATACATAGGGGAAGATTCTACTCAAGATGTCGTCAATTATGGGCAAGAAGGCCATTAAAAAGATACTTGAAAAACTTCACATCAATTAGAAAAACACATAATTACATAGTAAATGTTGCAGATAAACATGATGTACCAGTAATAGAAAATATTGATGTAACAACAACTATAGATGAAATAATAGAACACATCTTAGAAGTAAAACAACAAGAAAGATTAGAGAAAAAACAAAAATAATCTAATCCACATTTTTTTTTAAATATATGTGCTGTGTGAAAACTAATTTTGCTATGCTAATTGCAAATAGTTTTATATGATGCATTGAACATAATTTCCTACAATATTCCATAGTTATGAACATGATTATAATAACTTTTTCTTAAAAACTTTAAAAGAGAATTCTTTGCACGCTTCAATAACACCTATTATTAATATAACAATTAAATTACATATAATCTCTTCTTCCAATATTTTTTAATTATTCGTTTATTAAATCTAATAAAGTATTTAAATATTAATTAATAATAAATATAAATTACTAAACGATTAACAATGATGATGTAATTAATGATAAACAATAATTTAAAAAAGATTATATTACTACTATCACTCTGTTTTCTATTAATAGGAATAGTAAGTGCTACCAGTACCAATGACACTACAACAAAAACAAGTAATATGATTAAAGAGGAAAAAAATGTTGATACAAGCATAGCAAAAACAAATATAATCAATAAAAATGTGAACAAAGAAGTAAAAAAAGCACCTAAAAAAAATAATACAAAATTATCTATAAGTTTAAACCAATCAAAAGCAATATTGAATGATAAAGTCAAAGTAACAGTAACCTTAAAAGATAACAAGAACAAACCAATAAAAAATCAAAATATTTCAGTAAAAATTGGTACAAAAATATATACAAAAGTAACAAACAAGAACGGTAAAATAGTACTAAACTATAAAATAACAGATAATAATGTACTTGGAAAGAATATCACAGCAAAATATAAAGGAAACACAGTTTACATATCATCAAAAGCAACTAAACTACTAAAATCAAACGAAGCAACAATATACAATAAAAAAATGAAACAAATAGCCACATATATTGACAAAATAGAAAAACTAGAAGATGCCATAGATATGGTGGAAGATCGGTTAGATGATGGACATATCTCATTTAACACAGCATATAAACAAATAAATTCTTATATTTCAAGTTCAATAAATTATCTGAATAAAGCAATAACAACTTCAAACGATTTATACAAATATTTAACAGATAAAAACAGAAAAACATTCATAAACTTGAATAAAAATGAATTAAAAACAGCAAAATCAATAATGTTAGAAACTCAGAAAATCTTTAAACAAACAAAATTATTTGTTGATGGAAAAATATCAGAAAAAACATTTTATTCACGATTATTCTCTTTGGATAATAAAATTGAGAATTATGATGATGCTCTTGATATCATCGAGTTTAAAATAAAAAATTTGTATCTTAAATATCCTAGTTTAATTAAAGGTGTTGAAAAATATTTTATTGATTAAATAGAATATTCAAACTTTTTCTTTTTTTTATTTTATAAAAAAATACTATTTTTTTGTCTATAAATTATTAATTAGTATCCTCTATTAATCTAATAGTTATTTATTAATAAGCTTTTTTTAGAAAAAGAAAAAAAATTATGGGAAAGATTTAAGCTTTCCATAATCCGTGAAGGGTACAGAATTCTCTTGCTTCTACTGAATCTGCTTCAGGGATTTTGAATGTTGCTTCAGGTTTGTCACCAGGATTTAAGTACTGTTTGTGGATTTGTCCATCAGCAATTAATTCTATCATTGCAATGTAATGGTCTTCATCCATTGGGTGTTCTACTTCTCCTACTTTAACATGGTATCCATCTTCAATTCTTGTTACGATTGGAACGTGTTTTGGAGATCCTTCACCTTCAGTTTTTGCTTCTATAACATTTAATTGTGCTACATCAACATCTTGTCCTGGTTTAATTATTTCAATAATGTTTCCACTATTTTTGCATAAAACTATGCTTGTTTTATCAAAATCTGCCATGATATTTAACTCCTATCATTTTCTATAAAAAAATTGTTTGGGTGGTGAGGTGTAAGCTTCTATATACTTAGAAGTCTTCTTGTGATAATTCGAAGTATGCGGATGGGTGTTCACATATTGGACATACTTCTGGTGGTTTTTCTCCTTTGTATACGAAACCACATTTTCTGCATACCCATGTAATTTCTTCGTCTCTGTTGAAGAATGTTTCTCCTTCTACCATTGCTAGTAATTTTCGGTATCTTTCTTCGTGGTGTGCTTCTACTAGACCGATGTTTCTTAATCTTGCTGCTATTGTGGAAAATCCTTCTTCTTCTGCTACATCAGCAAATTCTGGGTACATTGATGTAGCTTCTTCGTTTTCTCCTTCTGCTGCTGCTTTAAGGTTTTCGGCTGTGGTTCCGTATGTGAATCCTACACTTGTTGGGATGTCGATACAATCTGCATCTTCTTTTAATTCTTGTATCATTTTAAATAATACTTTTGCGTGTTGGAATTCGTTATCTGCTGTTAATAGGAATATTTCAGCGATTTTTTCGAATCCTTCTTTTTTTGCAATTTTAGAGTACATTGTGTATCTGTTTCTTGCTTGACTTTCTCCAACGAATGCTTTGGATAAATTTTCTAATGTTTTTACCATATTAAATCACCTTGTTATTATAACAAAACTTTATTAAAATTTATTTATTGTTTTATTATAAAGGTATTTATCTGTTTTTTAAGTATATATAAATTATTATTTTTAATAAAAAAAGTAAAAACGAGGGGGAGGATTATTAGAATATCCATATAATTGTTGTTATTGCTGCAATTATGAATACTAGTGGTGCTAATAGTTTACTAACGCTGACTACGGAGGATATTGTTGTTACTAATTCGGTTGAGTTGTTTGGACCTAATGTTTTAATGTTTACTCTTGCTGTGGATGAGGCAACACTTACCTGTTCAAGGTCGTTTAATGCTTCTGGAATTAGGTCTAGTATTGCTTGTATTAATTTTTCTTCATGTTTAAATCCTACTGTTAATCCTCCACCGGATATTGTGTTTACCATGTGTGTATCTGTTGTCATGGTTTCCATCATATCTATTTCTGGGTATTTGTTTTTTATTGCTTCAAACATTTTTTCTCTGAAGCCGGTTTGCATATTGTTTCCATCAAATACGATGTATAACATTTTTTGATTGTTTACTTCTGTAATCATCAATTTTACTCCACTTTCACCGATTCCATCTTTGATAGGTATTTCGTCTAGTGGATTATATGCGTATCCCATTTTTATTGGATACATTTCTGGTTTTGTTATTTTATCTATTGCTTTTTCGATTTGGTATACTCTGTTATGTCCTGGAAGTAATCGTTCATAGTTTCCGTTTAGGCAGTTATGACAATCTACTAGTACAACGTCTTTAATGTTTGTCATATACTTTGTTTGGTAGATCATGGATAATCCTACTCCATAATCTATGTCATCTCCAGGGTTTGGGGCGAATGTGCTTAGTAGTATGGCACCTTCATCAAAGAATTGTACTCCTATTTTTGCGTCATTAAATTGTACTCTCTGGAATTCTGTTGCTTTATCTGTGTATGTTAATTCTGGTAGTACATTGTTTATTGCATCTGTTATTTTGGATACTTCTTTTGATGCTACTGGATTAAAGTCATGTGTAGCTGCCCCATGGGCTACTATTGCAAAGTCTTCTAATTGGTTTGATAGGATGGTGGGCATGTTTCCTCCACCTATATTACCAACAGGTCCTGGGTGTATGCATGGTGATATAAAGTTTGCTTTTATTCCATTTTTTGTTTTGAAACTTATTAATGATACTATTGTGTCAATGTCTTCTCCCATTTCACTAAATACTTCTTCCATTGCTATTGATCCTTCAGTCACTTGTGCAATGAATAAACTTAGTAATTCCAGTCCGCCTACTCCTAAGTTACTTTTTATTGGTGATTCTATCACTGATACAAAGGCGTATACTGCTATTGCCAGAACTAATGCTCCAATTATTGCTTTTAAGTATAATGAGTAAATATTTGCTGTTGTAGCGGCTGTTAAATTGTTGATTAGTACCCACATACTTATTGTTAGTATGGGTTGTATTGCTGAAATTATTACTCCTTGGAAGTATCTGATGTTTGATGTTGCCCATAGTACTAATGTTTCTATTGCGAAACCAAATAATAATCCTAGTAGTAAAGTGTTTGATGTAATGTCTATATGTATTATTAATGTTATTATTGCTCCTAACAGGTAAAAGAAACATGTTATAAGCATATACACGAATGCGAGGAACATTGCTTGTTTAAGTTTGACATGTCTTCCATTAAGTTTGTTTACTATTGAATGTATTAATCCTCCTGATGCTATGGTTGTCAGACCTAGTAGGAAGAAAGTTGTTGCAGCACCATCTAGGAATGAGTAAACAACTGAGTTCGTGCTTAATCCGGGTGTTAAACATTCAACAATTCCTCCAGTCAGTATACTGATGATTAATATTAGGAAAACAGATATTTTAGTTTTTGGAAGGGTTACCATATATTTTGTTAATCCAATTATTCTCTCTGATAATCCCATAGCCTACCTCCATGGATTTATATAAAATACTATATGTTATATATTATATTAAATTTAATGATTGTATTAAGTATTTAATTAATAAAAAACAGAAGTAATATATAGTAATTATATGGGGTATAATTTTGGAATATGAATTAAACACACCATTAAAAGATGAAGACATAAATAAATTAAAAGCAGGAGATACTGTTTATTTGACGGGTAAAATTTTCACTGCTCGTGATAGTGCACATAAAAGAATTATTGAATCTGGCGCGCCAATGGATATGGAAGGCGTTGTATTGTTTCATGCAGGTCCTATTATACGTCAACAAGATGATGAGTATAAAATTGTTGCAGTAGGTCCTACCACTAGTATGCGTATGAACCCTTATGAGGCAGATGTTCTTGATATGGGTGTTAAAGCTGTTATTGGAAAGGGTGGAATGGATGAAAACACTCAAAAAGCTTTAGTTCGTAACAATGCAGTATTTTTAACAGCTGTTGGTGGTTGTGCTGCTTTATATGTCAGCAGTATTAATAATGTTGATTCTGTAGAATGGCTAGATTTAGGTATGCCTGAGGCTATTTGGCAGTTAGATGTTACTAGGTTTGGGCCATTAATTGTTACTATGGATTCGAATAATGAAAATCTATATAAAAAGAACAAAAAGGATGATTGATTTATGAGAAGCAAAGTGTTACTTCCTATAATTGGAGTATTATCTATTATTATTATTTCATTATTCTTCGTAATGTCTCCTACATTTATTACTAATAATGGTGATAGTAAACATTTTGAAGATAATGATTTGGCATTTGACATGACTAATAATTGGACAGTTTATGAGTATGATGATATAATTAAAACACCATTTTTATCATCTAGTCCGGATTCTATTATAATTAATCCTATTAGTAAATCTCAGTTTAGTTATTATGATGGTAATGTTGAAGAATTGCAGGATGATGTAATAAATACTAGTTCAACTAATCAGTTTGATGTTGCAATTGTTAAAACAGAAATTACCAAACATGATTCTTTACCTAAAGGAGTTACATTGGATGATGCTTATAAGGCTGATACCTTATACTCTCTTATGAGTGGTAGTGGTAAATTTAATTTAGAAGAAACTAAAACATTAAATGTTAATGGTAAAAATGCCCGTCAATTTAAGTATACTGTTAGTTTAGTGACTTATCAGGATACTTGGATTGAAAATAATGGTCATTATTTTAGGGTTTTAAGTCAAGCACCTACTGACTTTTATGCTGATGCTCAGACACAGTTTGATTATTTAATAAGTACGTTAGTAATTAAATAATCTTTTCTATTTTTAAATTTTTTTGTAAAAAAAAGTGTTTAATTAATTAGTTCATTGAACTAATTATTGATTTTATATTATTTTCTGTTGCACTGTCTGTATAAGCAGTTTTTATGTTAACAACATTTTTGTCTTTTTTGAACCAATACCTGAGTGCGGTATGTGTTCCATTTATTTCTTTTGCTGTTGTTTTTATAACTTTTTTGCCATTGTCTAATGTGAGATTTTGTATTGTGATATTGTAAGTTTTATTGTATTTGTTTTCATATTTTTTTATTGCTGCGTTAACGTTATTTGTATCTTGTGATATGATGTATATTTTGTGAGTTCCGTTACCGATAGTTAAAGTATTATCTGATGATTTTTGAACTGTGTATCCTGTTGGAAGTTTTACTGCTTTTCCATCTATTGTTGATTTGTTTAATGGTGAATATGGACTTAATAAAAATAGTCCCAGTACTAATGTTAGTATAACTATTATTGCTATATAATGTATACGTTTCAAGTTTCTTCCTCCCTTTAAGTTAATATTATTAGTTCTATTTTTAATTAGATATGTATTTGTCTACTAGGTAAGTTAATATGTTTCATTGGTTATATATAATATTATAAAATATGATGAGAGAATAAAATGGATGAAAAGTTAGAACATATTTTTATTAATTTTGCTGATTCTCATGAAGAATCTTTGAATGAGATGGGAATGACGAAGGAATCTTTTATTGAACAAGCTAGGTCTTGGTGTGAAACAGAGGAGGGTAAATTGGAGATTCAGAAGTTCATTCTTGAAAATGAGGTTCAAGATTTGGAGAAAGAGATTTCTGAAATTGAGAAAATAATTAATAAGAAGCGTGAGTCTATAGATGAGATTAATAAAGAGTTAAATAATTTATAGTGGTGATGTTTTATGGTTGAATTGTCTATTAAGAAGAAAGTGTCACGTAAGGATAATGATCCTAATGAGCCTATGTATGTTGAAATTCCTAGTGTTATTGTTGATGGTTATAGCTTGAAAGATGGTGATGAGGTAGAGTGGACTTATTTTATTAATTGTAAGAATCAGAAGAAAGTTACTTTAAAGTATGAGTATAAAGGTTTTTAACTTTTTTATTTGATTCAAATTTTCTTTTTTTTTTTTAATAACTTTTTTTTAATCAGTATTATTTTCATAGTTTCCGAGTAATACAAATGTATTACTTTTTAGTAAATTCATTTATATATCTGTATTACAATAGTATTACTATACATTAAAAATATTTATATGGAGGTAATACTTTGGAACAAATAGAAAAAATCATGAGAGTTCTAGAAGGACTAAAAATGACCATACTCGGTGGAAGATTCCTATTAATCATTTTATTCTTTGTCATAACCGTAACAAAAATACCATATTACCTAGATCCTGAATTGGTAACAATAATAATCTGTGGAATACCA
>JAFRKG010000168.1 GCA_017431845.1 Methanosphaera sp.
TAATGTTCCTGATTGTGTTAATGCAGATACTGATGGAACTACTTCTGATAGTGGTGTAGTAGGTAATGATGGAAAAATCACTTCTGATGAAGTAGTAGATGGTGCTGTTGGAGATGCTATTGATGGTATCGCAGATGGTGTAAGAGATACTATATTAGATTTAGCTGGAGTAAGAAATAATTATCAAAATCAATTTAGTACTTATGATAATATTAAAGGTTTTTCTTATGATGTTGATGTTGATAATGATACTGAATATAAGGTTATTTATAAGATTGATTTTGATAAGATAAGTGATTCGGATTTAACTAGGTTTAATGTTGATAGAAATTTTGATAATTTACGAACTAGTTATGAAGATTTAGGATATACCTGTGAATAAAAAAAGAAAGTTAATTTTTAACTTTCTTTTTTATTCTGTTAATTCTATTGTTTTTGTATGTCTAGCTTTATTAATTATTTTGTATGTAGCACTATAATTTATAGTATATTTTCCAGGCTCAGTTATTTTATTTATTTCTTTTTCTAATGCTTCTTTTGTTGTCTTACTAATTGTTTTGTTTCCAATTTTAATACTATAATTAATTGTACATTCTTCAGTAACATCTTCACCTTCAAATTCTACTGTTAATTCTCCATCGTTGTAGTGTCCTATTGTTCCTGTTCCAGTAGAAGCTGCTTTGATGACTAATTTATCTGATTCTTCTTCAGGAGCTAGAACATTGGTTTTTACTGAAACACCATTTGAAGCAGTTCCTTTAAAGTTTTGGTATTCAGTTTTAACTGTTATAGTTACGTTACCTGACTTTGTAGGTTTATATGTATATGATTTGTCTTTAGTGAAACCAACTGATTTGCCATCGACATATATTCCATAGCCATAAGCTCCTAATATTCCTTTTATTCTTTCAGTCATAGCATTTCCACTGTTGCCAAAGGCATCTTGAGCAAAATATTTGTTTAATACTTCGTCGGAATTTGGATCTGAACCGCCACTTTCCCAAGTTATTTTTGTTCCTGATATACTTGGACTTGCTTTAAGGTTTTTAACATCTGATAGTTTACTACTAAATCTAGTTGATACTTCATTTGGTTCTGATCCTTCAGCAAACCATTCGGTAACTCTTAACTCTCCAGGAGTATTATCACTAGGTAATTGAGGAGGATAGGTTAAGTTTTCTACGGTTATTTGTTTTACAGATGATGGTATGTTAAATGGTTTGGTAGTTACTGGTATGGTTTTCATTACGGCATACATTAAGTTATCTTTTGGAGCACTAGCACCGCCTAAATAATAGTCTGATGAAGTTTTTTCATAACCATACCACAATGATATTGATAATTCAGACGTGTAGGCTACAGACCATAAATCTTTTACGGCACTACTTGGTAGTCCATATCTTGCTAATTCTTCAGAACTAAAATTTGATGTTCCGGTTTTTACAGCTTTTGTTCCACCATATCCGCTTGTTCCACCAGAGAAACCATGGTGAGCAGCATATTCTAATACATTTGTCATTAGATAAGCTGTTGATTCTTTCATA
>JAFRKG010000169.1 GCA_017431845.1 Methanosphaera sp.
CGTAGCAAATTCTATTTTAATATAAAAAATAAGGTATTTGTATTAAAATCTTAAATATTTAAAATTACAAAATAATATGTATAAAATTATATGGGATTTTAATGAATACATATAAACTCAATAAATTAAAACCAAACGAACTAAAAACAATCGGACACTACACAGGATACGTGTGCATAATAATGTCAATACTGATGATAGCACCAATAATCTGTGGAATAATATACAACGATACACAAAAATTAGTAAACGCATTCATTATCTCAGCAATAATAACCTTCATATCAGGGATAGGATTAATCACATTATTCAGAAGAAAACATCTGACAAACCTATCACTCAAAGGATCACTAATATTTGTACTGGGGATATGGGGAATAATAGCAATATACTCAGGTCTTCCATACTTAATATCAGGACAATTAGGACCATTTGACTCATTCTTTGAAGCAATGAGTGGTATCACCACAACAGGATTTTCATTAATACCCGAAGAAACACACCCATACTCAATTGCAATGTGGAAAGCATTAACACAATGGTTTGGTGGACTAGGAATAATTGTATTACTGCTGGTAATTGTTCCATCAAGTGTCAGCCTGAAAAGATTATTCTTTGCAGAAGGAAGAACAGAACAAATGACACCAAATGTAAGACATACAACAATGATATTTCTTAAATTATACTTACTAATCACGGCCATGGGAATATGTTTATACTTGATACTCGGATTAAATCTTTTCGAATCAATATGTTTTACTTTCACAGCATTCGCAACTGGGGGATATTCAATTTATTCATCAGATACTCATATATTTAATTCTGTTGCAATACAATTGGTTACAATATTCCTTATGATACTGGGTAGTACGAACTTTGTAATACATTACAGAATACTAAAGGGTAACACAAAAAACTTGTTTAAAGATGTTGAAATAAGGGCAATGATAGTGATAGTTACAATAGCAACATTACTTATCATGTTATCATTGTATACTCAGGGTTATTATGGTCAGGATGTAGTGCAGATATTCAGGCACTCAGTATTTCAGGTAATTTCTGTAATGTCATCTACCGGTTTTGTATCACAGGACATTACTAGTTGGCCACAGTTTAGTTTCTTCCTATTGATACTCTTAACATTTATTGGTGGATCTATCTGTTCTACTAGTGGTGGTATTAAATTATATAATATTGTCATATTGTTTAAAGCTATATGGTGGGAAGTAGAGGAAATGATGCTTCCAAAAAATGTTATTAAGCCTAAACGTATTAATCATGATAAGAAGGATAGGGAAATATCAAGTAAAACTATTAAAACGATACTGATATTTATTGTTTCATATGTGTTAATATTCTTGTTCAGTACTTTTGTCATACTGTTTTATTGTAATGACTTTGCTTTGGCAAGTACTGTTGCAGCGTTATCAATTGGTAATACGGGTATAACTGTTAGTTATATTTCTGCTAGTATGCCTGTGATGGTTAAGATTGTTTTAATCATTGATTTCTGGGTTGGCAGGATTAGTGTTTGGCCGTTATTCCTTGCAGTGTTGTATCTGATTAATAGGGCTGAGAGTAAAATACAAAGATAATAACCATCCTTTTTTAAAACTATTTTTTTTAATAGACATCTATTTTATTATATTGTTTTTGTATTCAATATCTATTTTATTGATGCTTATTTTAATTTAAAGTATTAACTTTTTATTTAGTAAAAATAATAAATCATATATGTATATGTGGTGAGTAATAATATATTATAAAATTGTTAATTTGTATAAGATAATTAAAATCGGCTCTGTAGAAAACCTTGCTTTGAGGGAAATATGAGTAATACTCAAATATAGTATTTTTACAGAGGGAAATATTTTATTTCAATATTTTCCTTTCTTCATCATAATACAATTCTCACTCATATTGAGTAATTGTATTTTTCATATTGATTCCTGCCTAATTGCCGCCAACGCTAAGCATAGTAAGTGGTACAGGC
>JAFRKG010000170.1 GCA_017431845.1 Methanosphaera sp.
AAACCGTAGATAGCCTGAGTTTCAGGAATAGCTGTAAATACTAAACCTTGTGCAAACATACCTGAATCTTCTGCTACTGCACCTACACCAGCGGAAGATGCGATACCTTGACCGATACCTGAACCTAAAGCTGCAAATCCTACTGCTACTCCAGCACCTATTGCAGCTAAAGCTGAACCTAATGCTAATTCTGCTGCCATTTTATTTTCCTCCAAATAAAAGAATTTTTTTTATATATTTTTATGATTTTTTTTATAATACTAGAAAATTTATTTTCTTAGTTTTGTGTATATTCTACTTGCCTTGAATGGCACGAATTCATCACTTTCTCCTTCATAGAAGTTACCGAAGAATTCTACAAAGTGGAGACGTAATGAGTGAATGAATGATCCCATTGATTGGAATGCAATGTTAAATAAGTGTACTCCAAAGAATACAATTACTCCTATAATAATACCTACGTAAGGTACCATTCCTGTTAATAATTGTGCTAATAAGTTAGCAGTCATACCGATACCACCGGTGGATAGACATAATGCTAATAATCTGGAGTATGATAGTATATCTCCTAAGAATCCGAATATGTCCATTACACCCATTGGTCCTGCACCGTATATTAATAATAATAGTGCAACTACGAATAATGCTGCTGCGATAATCATGTTATTTGTTAATACAAATGCAATTATTGCAAGTTCTATTAATACCCAACATAATTGTCCTCCGCACATTTCTTTGGTTTTTCCACGTTTTAGGTTGTCTATTATACCAAATAGGAATGCTATGTTTAGGTGGATTAAACCTATGATTATTGCTAATATCAAGATGTTTTCTGGATGTGCGAATGCATTTATATCCGGAATAACTGTTGGTAATGGTGCGTTTGCATCACCTAGTATGAAACGAGGTACGAAGTCCCCTATGAATCCACCAGTTGCTAGACCCAATACAAATGTCCATAATCCACATTGTACAAGAATTGTACCGAATGATTTGTAAGTTTTACTTGTTTTACCCATACCTTGGTATAGGATAAATCCTACTATTGCTAGTATGATTCCATAGAATGCATCGGTTAGACAGTAACCAAAGAAGAATGGGAAACATAATGCCATTATAATTGTAGGATCGATATCTTTGTAGTTTGGTGGTGAGTACATGTTTACGAGTAGTTCGTATGGTTTTGCAAAACCAGGGTTTTGTTGTTTGACTGGAACTTTATTGTTGTCGATTTCCTCTTCGGTAGGATCTTCGAGTTCAATAATACTGTTACCATCGGTAATTTCATCTATTATTGATAAAGTGTCTTCAACGTCATCTTTGACTACCCAAGCTTTGATCATTTTTGTACTGCCAGTTTCACCAAAGTAAGAATAGATTTCAGTTCGTTCTTTTTCTAGTTCTAATTGTTCTTGAAGCACTAATAAGTGTTCTTTTGAACGTTGACCAACTTCACCTATATCTTTTAAACATTGTTTTCTTTCTTTTTTCAATTCATCTAGTTTGCTTGTAGATGCTTCGATTATTTCATCAGGTTTTCCGCTTAATCCGGAAACGTCTAATTTTTCAAATTCTAAGCGTCTTAAAACACCAGATATGTCTTCTTCAAATTCTGTTGCAGCTACTATCATTAATGGTATGTATGTTGTGTCTCCTTCAGATGTAGATGTTCCTTCGAATAGTTCTACTCTGTCGGTTATTTCTTCTATACCTTTTTTAGCTTCTGATAAGTGTTCGTTAGGTATTCTTCCAGAAATTACTTTTGTGTGTTTTGTTTCTTGTAAGAATGCGAAATCTATATCGAAACTTTTTAATTGATTAGCTACATTTAAAGAATCTTTATATTTTGTTTCTTCAGAACCAATTTCATTTATACGTGATTCAATTGGACTGAGGACTGCATCAACTTTACTTATAATTTCATCAGCCTTATCTGCTAATTCTTCGGTAGATAAGTTTTCTACATCTTTTGAATCAATTTTTTTAGGGCTGATAAATCCTTTAACAACATCAACCATACTTTTTGATTGCTCAGCAGATTTTAAAGTATCTATTGTACTTCCGCATTTCATTGATAATGATGCGATTCTGCTTGCATATGGGTCTTGTTTTGATACATCTAATCCTTTGTAATCTTCATTTTCTTGGATGCTTTCAGATAAATCTTCAATTTGAATAACTCCTTTTTCATGAAGAACGTCTATTACAGGTTTAGTGTATTTGTTCAAAGTTACTATGCTTATTTTTTGCATTTTAGCTGTCCTAAACATAGTAATACCCCTATAATACAGTTTCAATTATTATATCAGCTGCGGCATCAACATTATTTTCAGATCCTCTTAGGGATTCTTTAATATGTGCTTCAGATTGATTTGTGATTATTACAGCTTCTTTTCCTGCTTCTTCTTCTTTTGCTAAGATTATGTGTTTAGCTTGGTCTTGAGCTTCGAGTTTTGCTGCTTCAATCTGTGCTTCTGTTTTTGCACGAGCTTCTTGGATCATTTCAGTTGATTTTTTGTTTGCTTCTTCGACTATGCTATCAGCATCAGATTCTGCTTGTCTGATTACTCCGATAGCGTCTGAAATACTTGACATAAGAAATCTCCTTTTGTATGATCGTTTTTTTCAGTAAAAAAATATTATACTTTATAATTTATTTGCTTTTTTGATTAGTTTTTTTATTAAATTATAAGTATATCTGTTTTATTTTGAATTTTAAAAAAAATTTATAAGCTATCCCAGTATCACCCCAATATAGACATGAGAACTTAAAATTTAATAGAATTTTTGTTTATTTATTCTTTTAAATTTTAATCAGTTCAAAAAATATATCTTATAAGTATATATATTTGTTTTCTTATGATATATAATTTTACAAAAATAGAGTATTTGAAAACAATTCATATTAAAACATGGGTTTTAAAATAAAATAAAATTAAAAAGTAATAAAAAATAGGTGTTTATTTCATACGAACTATTGGTTTTGATAGGTGACGTCTTGCCTCGGTAGGTACTTCATAGAAACCTTCAGTAATATCCCGTGGTATTAATTCTTTAATTTTATCTTCAGAACTTGTTTTATTTCCACATTTTGGACATTTATATCCCTTATTTTTTCCTGCAGATTTCATTCGTTTACCGCATGAACATACAGGATTCAGTATATTGTATTGTGGTGCTAGTGAAATTAGTTTGAATTTTTCAATATTAAATGTTTTATTTTCATTTAATCCACCATATAATATTAATTCATCACCCACCCTTAGTTTTCTTATAATATTACGAAATGTTTTTGTAGGTTCGAATGCTGCACATTCAAGTATACCAGTATCATCTGAAACTTCAAAAAATACGTGTCCTCCCTCTATATCATGAGGGTTTTTTGTTACTTTACACTGTATCTTATAACATGAATTTATATTCATATCACTTATGTTTACTCCCTCTTGAATGTGCATATCAGTATGCTGATTTGTTCTGAAAATACAGTACCCTTCTATTTCTTCGAGACTTTCCACCATTTTATGTGCTTGTTCAACAATTTCTGGCGTGTTTCCCCTGATCCCATAGAGTACTGGACATGGCGTGTGTGGTTCAATTGCAGTGTAATTTCCTTCTATGTCAATATTATCAAATGTTTCAGGATATGTTTTTTCGTTCATATCATATATGCTATCCTGATTAAGTTTTCTCTTTGTACCTATGTTTTCAGGAGTTCTGTAAGCTAAACATTCAAATGTTTCATCAGGTAAATCTATGCTGATTGATGCTATTGCTCCTATAATTCCCCGTCCTTTCTTGAATTTATGAACTCTTGCACCAATTTTTTTTGCAAAATTTTCTGCATAACCTATAGTGTATATTGAGTATATGGCATTTACTGCATATTCTCTCATTTCATCGGTTATTTCACCTTCATAAAATATTACTCCAGGATTAGTGTTAACACCTTCAAACATAGAATATTTTTCAACATTTTCTAGGACTATGTTTTCTACCAGTTCAACTTGACTTCGAGAATTTAATGTTACCCGAAAAGATAATGCACCATTTCCTCTTGTCTTATATCGTGCAAATGGGTTTAATCTTATCAATCTTGGAAGATCATCAGGATATATGTTATGTTCTTTTAGTTGTTCTATTATAATATGGGTTAAATATGTTGTACACATTCCTTCATTAGAATCAGTGTCATCTATTCCTATATGTAATATTATTTTTTCATTTGAATTCAATACTATACTTCCCATCTATTTGATAAAAAAAAGGTTTGTTATATAATAATATTATTAAGAAAATACATAATATATATTATGAATTTAGATAACTCTGCAATTAACCGTGAGAATGTCACTAAGGAAATTAATGAATTATTATTATCTTACGGATTTAAGACATCAAATATATATGATCGAAGTTGTTTTGATTTACTGGCAAGGAAAGATGATATTTTAATCATCCTAAAAATACTGGTAAATGTAGATAGTTTAACTTCCACACAAGCAGAAGAGTTATCTAAAATTGCCGGAACATTTCTTGCAAGCCCGATAATTATAGGATTAAAATCTAAACATAACTATCTTGAAGAGGATGTTGTATATGAAAGACATGAACTACCAGTAATTACTCCACAGACATTATGCAACATAATAGTTAATGACATACACCCAGAAATATTTGCAAAACGTGGCGGATATTATGTAAAAATAAATGGTGAACTATTACGACAGTTCCGTGAACAAAAAAACTTATCATTAAAGGAATTAGCAGATATGAGTCATGTTTCAAGAGAAACAATATACCGCTACGAACAGGGCAATTCACAAACCTATCCAGAGACGGCACTGATGCTGGAAGAAGTACTTCAGAAACCAATTACATTATCAATAAATCTTCTTGATGTAAAAAATAATAACAGTCTGGATAAGAGAATACAAGAACCTAAAGAACTTATTAAACTAGGCTATGATATAAAAAGTTCTAAGAAAACACCATTTGATGCCGTGTCAGAAAGCACAAAAAATGCAAAGGACATCACTAAACTACAGGAAAAACTAGAAAACAAACTGGATGAAATAGAGAAAATCAGGGCAGAAATAAATAAGAAAACACGTGAAAACCATATTTTAATAACAAACCTGGAAAAAGGCAGAAACACCCGTACATTAAATAATATTGCGAACAAAACAAGGGATATTTCATCAGTAACAGGTTATGATGCATTATTCGTACTAGAAAACAAGCAGGACAAGGAGAACATAGAGGAAATACCTGCAATATATACATGGGAAATAAAAGATATGGAGAATATTGAAGATTTACTAAAACTAATAAAAGAAAGAAAAAATGAAGCAGAATAGGATTTATGATTTCACACTATTAATAATACCAAATGTTTCCTCTGCTTCAGTAACCTTTGCCACACCCACACAAACAGAATCAAGATAATCAATACTTTTTATAAATTCATAAGCTTCCTTTGGTTGTAATATACCAGTAGCTAATGTTCTGTTTGCAATAATTTTCTTATCCAGAGAAGACAATAATTCATTAATAATACTTTTATTTTCATTATTTAAAAAATTACAATCCATCATATAACCATAAAAATTTAATGGTAACATTATATCATCAAAATCATCAAAGAAAGATGATTCCTTAATTACTGGAATATTTTTAAAAGGTGTTCTAGTTTCTATTGCAGGAATAAAACCAGAATCCTTAATTTGATGCAAATAATCAGAGATAACATTATAATCCTTATTTTTTATATTTTCATCCACGAAGAAACCATCTAACATAACTGATATTGTATTATATTTCTGGAAGGTGTTCAAGTCATCATCAAAGTTTTCCGCACTTGTTTTTCCAATAACTTCCCAATCATAACCTTCAGCCAATGATAAATCTAATGCTTTTTCCAAATCCTGTGATCTGTTCAATAATATCTTTTGAACCCCTAAATCATATGCTTTGTTTAATATTTCTGCAATATTTCCAGGTTGTTTCTCAAAATCTAATTCATATAATCTTGTTCTATGCCCAAACTGTGGTGCAAAAATAAATGGTGAAGTTCCTAAAATAATTTCATTAAATGTCATTATTATCAACCCATAATAAGTATCAAGATATATATTTCTAAAAACAAGTTATTAAATTATGATAATGAAAACTCTATAATTATATACTAAAAAGAACATAAATAAGTAGTGAATGTTAAACCAAAATTATTAAAGAATAGAACAAAAGGTTTAAACAAAAAGTATTATTTTTAGTTTAACAATATGGGGATTATTAACCATATTTATAATAAAAACATAAAGGAGTTACACTAATGCCAAAAGTATTAATAGCAGATAAAATTAATGAAAAAGGTGTAGAAGTATTAGAAGGATCTGCAGAAGTAGTAAACAATCCTACAATCACACCAGAAGAATTACTTGAAACAATAGACCAATACGAAGGAATAATCGTAAGAAGCAGAACCAAAGTTACAAAAGAAGTAATAGAAAATGCTAAAAACTTAAAAATAATTGCAAGAGCAGGTGTAGGAGTAGACAACATCGATGTAGATGCTGCAACAGACCATGGAATACTAGTAGTAAACGCACCACAATCAACATCAATCACAGTAGCAGAACATGCAATGGGATTAATGTTATCCTTAAGTAGAAAAATAGCAATAGCAGACGCATCCGTTAAAGCAGGAAAATGGGAGAAAAGTAAATTCATGGGAATGGAATTACGTAACAAAACTCTCGGTGTAATCGGAATGGGAAGAATTGGAAGCCAAGTAGTAAAAAGATCCAAAGCATTCGAAATGGATGTAATAGTATACGACCCATACATTACCGAAGAAACAGCAAAAGAGTTAGGTGTAGAAATTACAACACTAGATGACTTAGTACAAAAAGCTGATGTAATGACCATACACGTACCATTAACTCCAGAAACAAAAGGATTAATCTCTAAAGATGAACTTGCAAAAATGAAAGACAATGCAATACTCTTAAACTGTGCTAGAGGCGGAATCATTGATGAAAATGATTTATACGAAGCATTAAAAGAAAGACCAGAACTCAAAGCAGGATTAGATGTATTTGAAAACGAACCTTTAGAAAACAGTCCATTAGCAACACTAGACAATGTTGTTTTAACACCACACATAGCAGCTTCAACCAAAGAAGCACAACGTGATGCAGCAATCATAGTAGCAAAAGAGGTTAAAGAAGTTATAAATGGAAATACGCCAAGCAATGTTTTAAACATGCCACTCGTAGATTCAGAAACCTTTCAAACCCTCAAACCATACTTCAAATTAGCTGATAAACTTGGACAAACATTAGTACAAATTACAACACCAAACATTTCAGAACTAAACATCGTATACAGTGGAGAAATAAATGGCAGATCCAAAGAACCACTGACAAGAGAATTATTAAAAACCTTCTTAAACCCAATACTAACAGAACCAGTAAACTCTGTTAATGCTAAAGCAGTAGCAAAACAAAGAGGTATAAAACTTACAGAAGGAGAAACTGAAGACAGTGGAAAATATGATGCTACCATCAAAGTTGAAGTAAAATATGATGATAACGAAACAACAATAGAAGGAACCGTAGAAAACGGTGTGACAAAAGTTATTTCAATAGATAATTATGAAGTAAACCTTGAACTTGAAGGTTTAATGGGAATAATTAAATATGTTGACTTACCAGGCACCATTGGAACTATTGGCAACATTCTAGGAAACTATAAAATCAACATTGGCGAAATGCAAGTTGGTAGAAAATCAGCTGGTGGCGAAGCAGTAATGGTACTTAAAGTAGACCAGGAAATTACTAGTGAAGCTATTGCTGAATTAGAAGAAACAAAAGATATAGAAGTTGTAAAATCAGTAAAATTATAACTTCTCATCCATAACATTTTTTTTTACAAAAAATTTTTTTATAAATTATTTTTTAAGCGTTCATTTTCTTCTTTTAACTTAGCAATATCTGCTTCCATCTGTTTTATTTCATCTTCTATTTCTTCAGAAGATTTCTGTTTAATTTTAGATTCACTTTTTGGAGTATTGTTTTCTTCAATTTGTGGTGCTTCTGTTGTAGTTGTTGCTACTTTTTGTGGCGTTACTGTTATTACTTTATTGTTATTTTTCATGTTTTGTGGGGCTTTAATAACATTTAATCTTATTTCATCAATGTCATCGTTTGGTGTTTTATCGGTGCGTATATCTACCTCAACATGATCTCCAGGTTCATATTCGGGAGGTAATGGTATTTCTTTTATGACTTTTTTTCCTTTAATTTCTATTTCTAAATTTAATGTTGCTGGTGATTGTGGTTGTGAATTTACTTGTGTTTGATTATTTTCTTTTTTACTCATTAATACTTCCTCCGTTTTTAATTCATTATTTAACTGATTATCTGATTCTTTATTTGTTATTGTTTCTTGAATGTTTTTATCAGTATCGGTTTCTTCTTCAAGTTTTTTTAATTCTTCAATAAATGATTCATCGAATAATTCTTTATCAATATCCATTTCATCTAGTTGTTTTATTTCTACTTCATCACCTAAATCTTGGACTGTGAAAGACATTGGATTTCCAAATGCATCATATGCCCTTATAGTTGCTTGGGTGTATGGTTGACATATTATCATGTGAAAGTATCCGTTCTTTGCAAAGAATGTTAAATCTGCTTGACTTGGACTTGCACTTGGACCTGGATGGCTATGTACAGAACCAACAGCGTTTGTTGTTAATGGCATCATGAATACTTGCATTACTGCACTATTTTCTGATGCTTTGAATGGTAGAAATATTAAACCAGTAATTTTTAGAATTTCTTTATGTATTTTTCCTGATAATAATGCTACATATTCTTTTGGGTCTGCTTCAGTAGCTATTTTTACTATCTCATCTATTACTCTGCTATCTATCTGTACTTCTTTTATTGACTTGTCATTACCTAATAGTTTAGATAATTTTTTATTAAAATCCATGTTTTCATCCTCTGTTTAATAGAGTAGATATAATGATTAATTCTATTAATATATATTATTGTTTTTCTAATTAAGTAATTCCATTTCTAGATTTACTTTTATTTTTTTTCTTGTTGATATATTTTTTTGATTATTTGTGGGATTTATTCCTTCGCTTGTTTGTATTATTTTATGTATACATATTCCTCTTTTTTGCCATGTTGGTACGTGGGCTATGTTGATGTTATGTTCATATAATAATTCGTGTATGTCAGATTTTTTTAGTTTGTATAGTATTTGTGATGTTTCTTTTGGTGTGTGTGTTTTGTTTAGTATGTATTGTGCATATCCGTTTAAACAATTTCTCCATGCTTCGTCTTGTCTGTTTTTAAAGTATTCTTTTATGTGTTTTGAGGTGGATATTATTCTGCAATCAAATGATGCAGGTTTTAATCTTGTTATGTCTGTGTCAAATTTTTCCTGGTTTATGAATAGGTGTTTCATGAATGATGCTGTGACAAATGATGATATTACTGAATCAATTTTTTCTATTCTTCCATTGAATGGTGCTTGGGTAAATAGTATGTTTATTTCGTCTGAGAATGTGTAAACATATTTTGGATTGAATTCTTTGATTAAGTCTTTTGATACTTCGATAAATAGGTCTCTTAGTCTGTCATCGAATGGTTTTTGTAGTTTTAATTGTTTTGTATAATTAGAAAAAGTTCTTCCATCTATTCTTAGGATTAATGGAATGTCTTTTATTACTTTAAGTTGAGAAAATTGTTCATAATTTTTCAAAAGATTCACCTGGTTGGTTGTGAAAAAGTTTATTAAAAAAAGAGAGTTATCTAGGAATTCGTTGATTCCTTGTTGATAGGCGATATAAATTTATATCTATGACCCAATTTGTATTGTTTCCGATAATTTATTAAGTAAACTGGCTGCGGAGTATGCTGCTAATAAACTAGTTTTTGGATTATCGGGACTGCTTACATTTGATGTTATGGTGACTAATTCACCAAAAGTTCCTTTTATATGAATTTCATGAGTATTGTTTTGGATGTTTGGATCTGCTATGATAGTTACGTCAGCATCAATTCCTGAAGCTAAGCTTAGTGTGGATGAAACATTAATATTTTTTGGAAACTTGTTAACTGCTTCTGAAGCTTTTCCTTCAAATATTATTTTTTCGGATTTGATGTTTGAATCTAATCCTAATGATACTGGAGGTTTTCTTGTTGTTAATGATACTGATTCTATTTCGCCCATTTTTGCTGCTTTTACAGTGTCGATACCTGTTATTGCTCCGGTAGGCAAGTATATTTCTGCATCATTTTCTTTGGCTATGTTTTCAATTTGTGTCTTGAAATCTGTGTCAAGTAAAGCTCCTACACTCATTATTATTACATTAGTTCCACTTTCTAGAATTTGCGGAATTGAAGTACGTACAGCACCTTGTGAAGCACATTCGAGTATTAGTTCTGAACTTTCTATGAGTTCATCTAATGAATTTGCTACTTTTGAATCCACCTTTATAGCTAATTCTTTTGCACTTTCTTTATCTAAATCATAAAAACTTGCAAAATCTATGTTTAGTTTATCTTCTAATTTAAAGTTCACTAATGTGTTAGCTATTGACCCACAACCCATGATTCCTACTTTCATTAATAAACTCCATTAGTTTGATTGTACTTGTGGTTTTTTAACCATTGGTCTTTTTTGTGGTGCTGCATTTATTCTTTTGTTTTGGGAAGTTTGAAATTGTGCTAGTTTTACTTGGTCAACGAGTATAATATCGTTTACTGCTATTACTACTTCGTATGGTATGTCTATTATTCCTTCTGTTCTTACAGGGTTGACATCTTCTTCTTCTGGCACTAATCTCATTGAGTTTCTTAGTACATCTCTTAATCCTACATTTCTGTTGTCTTCTGTTATTGCTTTTGTTTTGAAAAATGAAATTCTTCCTTTTTTAATGTTTAATACTACTTCGTTCACTTTTCCTATGTATTTTCCTTCTGTATCATAAATGTTTAAGTCGTAAAATTTTGATAGGTTTACCATTATATCACCAAATGTTTATTTTTTTTTCAATGTAATTAATGATTGTCTTTTATAATCGTATAAAAGGTTATAATCCCTTATTTTAAAATTATCAAATAATAATCTCTAATCTATTTATTATATGTAAAACATATTATATAAATTTTATTTTTTAAAGTGTTTAGGATAATGGTTTTTCTTTTTTAAAAGGAAAAAATTGTCAAAAAAAATAAATTAAAAAAGAAATATAAATAATTGATAGATTTCATTATGAAAAAAATATATTTTAGGGAAATAATATGTGGGACACTAGTAAAGATTATAGATTAAAAGTTGCAGAAAAAGCAGTGGAACAGTTTATTCGAGTTGTTGAAGGTTCTAACCTAAGGGGTTCTTGGAATAAGAAGCAGGTTCGTTTAATTGCTAAGAATATGAATCCTGAATTACAAACTATGTATTATTCTTATTTATCACCACAGGAATTAGCAGAAACTCCTCAAATGAAGAATTTATTGAATAGTGTTGATGAGATTATAGAAAACTTGGGTGGGGAGGATTATTCTAGAAAGTTTTTAAGTGAATTGAATAGAGAAGAACGTGAAAAGCTTGATTTGCCATTATCTAGAATGAAATTCTTCTTTAATACTATAAGAGGTTTGCCTGAGAGGTTAATGTTGGGTGAGATTGATGATCCTGTTATCGGTGTTGACATTAAAGTTGGTGAGCTTGTAAGTGTTAGTAAGCATCCTGATACTGATACGTTAATGATTTGTAATGTTAATCTTGGTAAACGTGCTATTACCGTGATTACTAATGATACGAGTGTTAAGGATAATGATAGGGTTGCAGTTGCCTTGTTACCTCCTAGTGTTTTCATGGGTATTAGTAGTGAGGGAATGTTCCTTGGTGCTGGTGAAGGTGTTTTGAAGGATGTTGAAGGGGATATTGGCAGTCTTCCTCAGCATATTGATGTTGCTGCTTTTAATGAAACACGTAATTTAGTTGATCAGTTCATTAAAGAATGAATGATTAGTCCATCCTTATTTCTTTTAACCTCCTTCTTTTATTAAAGTATTTAAATTATTTAGCTTGTTTTTTAGGTTGTTTACTTCGTTTTCTGTCATTTCGTTGTTTAGGTCAAAGAGGTAATCTTTGTATATTGTTGTTGCTAGTAGCACTACTATTATCATTCCTGCTATTAGTAGTATTAGTTCTGTTGATACTTGTCCTGATTCTTCTTTGATTTTCATATTATTCCTCCCATTATTCCTGTTAGTATTTGTTGTGAGAAGTAGTATACTGCGAGTGATGCTGGTACTATTATTATCATGTATTTAATTCCTTTCTTTGCATCGGAGTACATTACTATTCCTAGGAGTATACTTACTAGTATTGCTTGTATTATTATGTAGCCTGTGCTGCTTATTGGTATTACTTCGCTTAGGGGGTTGGTTCTTCCGGATATGCTTATAAATTGTGTGTATAGTTGTATCATTCCGAGTGCGAAGGGTGTTGCTATTACTGATGATATTATTAGAAACATTACTGACATCATTACTCCTGCTTTTCGTTGTTTTTTTAGCATTATTGTATCGGATAGGTCGTCTGCTATTGCTTCTAGTATTTCTGATAGGTTTCCTCCCGAGTTCCAGCTGTGTATTATTAGTTGAAATGTGTGTTTTAGGTTGTCTGAATTATTTTTGTTTGCTATTTCCATTAGTGATTCGTCGAATGGTCTTCCGAAGCTTGTTTCGAGTAATGCTCTTTTTATTTCATCATTTAATGAGTTGTTTATTGTTTGGGATAGTTCTTTGAATGCTGATTCTAAGCCTAATCCTACTTTGATTAGTGAGGATATTTGTCTTAGGTAGTCTGGTAATTCTTGTTCTATTTCTTCTAATCGTTTTTCGTTCTTGTAGTATATGTAGAATATTATTGATAGGGGTATTGTTAGTGTTATGATTAGACTTGTTATTATGTGGATTGTGAATATTACGCATATTATTGTTGTTATTATGAGTGTTATCAGCATTGTTAGTATTGTGATTGTTATTAGTTCTTCTGTTTTTATGAATATTCCTGAGTCTATAAGTTTTCTTTGTATTTTATAAATTGTATCTTCTGATAATCTATTTTTTATATAATTATTTATTTTTTTTATTATTTTCTTATACATAATTTATTAATTTATGAATATTTTTAAAAATAGTATTATTTAAATGTATCTTAAAAGTGGTGGTGAAGAAGAAAGGATTATTATAATATGAAATCCAACTTTTTATCAAGACTTGTTAAAACCTCACTATTCTTCTTAACAAGCACATCATCTTCAATACGAACACCAAACTCGCCAGGAATATAAATACCAGGTTCGGCTGTAATCACCATGTTTTCTTCCAAGACAGTATCAACCTTATTAGAAATCACAGGATCTTCATGAATTTCAAGACCAAAACCATGACCTGTACTGTGAATAAAATACTCACCATAACCATACTCCGATATAACATCACGAGCAGCATTATCCACATCAGCCACAGCTACACCAGGAGCAATAGTACTTATTGCAGCTTTTTGTGCTTCCAAGACTATATCCCATATTTCCTGTTGACGTTCTGTGTCAATGAAAGTTCTGGTAATATCAGAACAATAATAATCATATTTAGCTCCCCAGTCAACAACAATAGGCGTTTCAACACGATTCATTGATGTTTCAGAATGAGGAGAACTGGAACGTTTACCACTAGCAACTATGGTGTCAAATGCTGGTTTAATAGAACCATTAATTGTCATGTCAAATTCTAAAGAAGCTGCTGCAAATTTTTCAGTACTTGTAAAATCAATTTCACCTATAGCATTTTCTGCTATACCAATTGAATTTTTTATCTTAGTGATTTCTTCCTTAGTTTTTGTTTTCCTTTTATCATAGAAAACTTCAGATGTTTTAATTGATGATATGTCATCGGATAAATATTTGGTCAATCCAAAGTCTAATGAGTTTTCCACGGCTATTGTACCATTTAGTAATTCTTTTACTTCTGTGAATTTTACTATATCTCTTGTTTCTATTTGTGATTTTTCTTCTGCACTTTCCTTATCTATGCTATTAACATATAATATTGGTTCATCATCTATGATTAAGTATGCGAAACTTGAAGGATAAAAGTCAGATATGTATTTAATGTTTTCTGGAGAGTAAACAAACATTGAATCAATGTTTTCTTCATTTAATTGGTCTAAGATTTCATTAGTTTTCATTTGTAATCAATTCCATATTATTCATCTTAAATATATATTATTATAAAATTTTTAGATAATAGTAATTTCGAAAAAAGATAAGATGATTAAAAAATAAAAGTAATATATAATAAGAACACTATTAAGGAAGAATTATTAACATGTTAAATGAATCACCAGTAACTTATAAAAAATCTACACATAGGACAAAAAGTCCCGAAGAAACTTTAGAAAAAATAGGTAAGATAACAACTGAAATAGGATTAACCAGAACTTCTGAGATTACTCATCTTGACAGGATAAAAATACCTGTATATACATCTGTACGTCCACTAGCAGTAGAAGGTGCTGTGAGTATATATGCAGGTAAAGGTCCGTCTAAAGTACATGCAAAAGTTTCATCTATTATGGAAGCTATTGAAAGATATTCTGCTGAGATGCAGGACGAAAATACTGTTGTTAAGAAGTATGATGAAAGTGATTGCTTAAATCCGGAAGATCTTATTTTACCAAGAAACAGTTATGATGATGTAGCATTAGAGTGGAGTGAAGGTTTTTCTGTAGTTACTGGTGAATCAATACTCATACCATCAAATGCTGTTTATCATCCATATGTTAATGATACTGTTAAACATTTGTTTTTATCAAATACTAATGGACTTGCTTCTGGAAATAGTTTAGAGGAAGCAATATTTCATGGTATGATGGAAGTTGTTGAAAGAGATTCATGGAGCTTGTTTGAAGCATTTAAAGATGAAAAATGTGAAATTAACTGTAATAATTCAAGTAATGATTATATTGTGGAATTAGTTAATAAGTTTGATGAAGCTAATGTGTCAATTAAGTTAATTGATTTAACCAGTGAAAACAAAATTCCAACTATTGGAGCAGTTAGTGAAGATTTATCTTTAAAAGATCCTGCATTATTAACATTAGGTATTGGAACACATTTGGATCCGGAGATTGCTGCTATTCGTGCTATTACTGAGGTTGCTCAGAGTCGTGCCACGCAGATTCATGGTACACGTGAGGATACTACGCGTGCTAATCTATTGCGTGAAACAGGTTATGAACGTATGAAGCGTATTAATAGGCATTGGTTCAGAGACTGTGAAGAATCTGTTGATTTAAATGATATGACTGATTATTCGCAGAATTCTTTCAGAGATAATATAAATAAGACTATGGAACTGCTAAAATTATCGGATATTCATGATGCTTACTATGTGAATTTAACGAGAAGTATTGGAATTCCTGTTGTGAGGTCAATTATTCCGGGTATGGAATTGTTTAGTGTAGATTCCAGTAGGGTTGGTAAACGTTTAATACCAGATAATTATATTGTTAATTAAATTTTTTTGAGTAATGATTATTATGAAACAGGTTATTGTAGTGAGAACAGACCTTAAGATGGGTAAGGGAAAGATAGCTGCACAAGCATGTCATGCATGTCTTGGATGTTATAAGAAGGCAGATAAGAATGATATACGTAAATGGGAACTTGAAGGTCAGAAAAAGGTAGTGTTAAAAGTTTCTTCTGAAAGAGAATTAATGGAATTGTATTCTATTATTAAATCTACTGCTCTGCCATGTAGTCTGATTACGGATGCTGGTCATACGCAGATAGAACCTTCAACTAGAACTTGTCTTGGTATTGGTCCTGGATCGGATGAAGAAATTGATAGATTAACTGGTGACTTAAAATTATTATAAAGAGTTAATTATTATGGTTACTGTAGTTAAGATTGGTGGTAGCTTATTTCCTAGTTATACTGAAAAGTTATGTGAAATGTTAACCAAATCCAGGGAAAAGTTGGTGTTAGTTAATGGTGGGGGAATGTTAGCTAATAAGCTCAGAGAGTATAATGAAGAATTTGAATATTCTGAGGAAGTTAATCATTGGAATGCTATTCGTTGCATGGACATTATAGGAACTTGTATTGCTGATAAAAATGATGAAATTAGAGTTATTGAAGACATAGAAGATATTCCACGTGTACATGAAGAAGGTAAAATACCTTTGTTATTAACTTATAATTTAATACGAAAATATGATGACTTGGAACATTCATGGGATGTGACTAGTGATTCAATTGCTTGTTGGGTGGCAAATAAAATAAATGCCAAACTATTAATATTAACAAATGTAAATGGTATATATAATGGTAACATTTCTTCAAATAATAAAAAATTAATCAAAAAGATTAATGCGAATAAACTATTATTTTTTAAAGAAACTTGTGTAGATAAATGTTTACCGAAATTACTAATTAAATATCATTTAAACTGTTTTATAATTAATGGGAAATACCCTGATAGGGTTATGGCTCATTTAAACGAAGACAATGATTATAATAATTTTTATACATTTATAGGAGGAAAATAATATGGCAGAAAAAATGACTTGTACATCATGTAAACAAGAAATCTCACCAATAGACGAATACGTAAAATTCCATTGCCCAGAATGTGATGCAGAAATTTACAGATGTCCTAAATGCAGAACTTTTGGACATGAATACACTTGTGAATGTGGTTTCAAAGGACCATAGACAATTTATATAATAAATAAAGGGAGATTTGATTATGTCTGATGTAGCAGTAACATTAAAAGTTATGCCAGAAAGTCCAGAAGTAGACTTAGCAACATTAAAAGAACAGATAAAAAATGCTGTTGGCGAAGAACAATATGAAAGAGTAGAAGAAGAACCAATAGGCTTCGGATTAGTAGCATTAAATGTTACAATCGTAGTTGACGATGGTGAAGGTGGAAGTGAACCTGCAGAAAAAGCTATCGCTGATTTAGCTGATGTAGCAACAGTAGAAGTAACCCATATGACCAGATTAATGTAAATAGTATTATTTACACACAATCACTTCTTTTTAATTATAAAACCATATAACCACCCCCATAGGAACTAATTTTATAATAATATGGCTTTGTAGAAAACCTATATTTTTATCATATTTCGCAAAAAAATTTCTATTTTTAATCGATTATTTTCTAAAAATTGAAGTAATACTTTGATAAAAATAGATTATTACAGTTATTGCAAGTGTAAATTAATTTTTACAGAATAATAATTAACTAAAAAGTAAAACAAGATAAAATAAGTATTTATAATAGAAATAGAATAGATATAATTATGCAAACAGAAAATATCTATTCTATAAATAATTATTTGAATTCTAGACAACTTAAACTTTTCGATTTTGGACTTTCAAGACAGAAAACTCCTTCTTTACTACAATTATCAAAAAATTGAAAAAGTAGATTTAACTGGTAATATGATGTTAGATTTTGTTTTAACAGCATATAATTATGCTAAAATAAAATTTAATAAGTATTCCTCAAT
>JAFRKG010000171.1 GCA_017431845.1 Methanosphaera sp.
ACAACATATCATTCATATTCATAATGACACTAGTACTGATAAGCTTCATACTAGTAGTAAAAACAAGCAATAAACCATATTAACAACACACTCCTTTTTTTAAACTATTTTTTTAAAAACAACTAATAACAGCCACACACAAAAAAGAATCATCATTCAAATTTATTTTAATAAAAAACAAAAACATAGAAAAAATTAGTATACTTTAAATACTTTGATTTCCTATACTATAATTAATGATAACAATCTTAACAAAACAAAAAAAATTAAAAGATTGGAATCAAAAAAAATGATAAAAAAACAAAGGAGACGATAATAATGGCCCAACATGATAAAATTGTTTTAAAAAATACAGACGAAAACAACATGTCAACAACAATAGAACTAGACAAACTAAACAAAACAAGCGTAAAATGGGGATTAGATCCAGAAAAAACAGAATATGTTGGGAAAATAAACATAAAAGACCTGGAAGAAAAAGAAGAATAACTTCCACTTCCTCCCCCTCCCTAAACTATTTAAATAACACCCACATAATTACTCATTTTAAACTAAACAAAGACAACTGACTTAACAAGTGCAATAATCAACACAACTACAAAAATAATAGTAACAGTTAAAATCAAATCCTTAACCGGAACCTTAATCCTAGAAGCAATACTCCTCCAACTCAAAGAACTAACTTCCAAAATAAAACGAACTTCAATCTTAGCAACCAAAAATGATCCAACCAACACAAACACATCATTAACCATATGAATTAAACTAATAACACTAGGAGCATTACCAATTCCCACCTCATTTGCAACAACAAACAAGATAGACAAAACAGAAAACGACAAACCAAGTAACATAGTATATAAACTATAAACAAAATTTTTAACAAAAATCACAACAAAACTACCAGTTATGTCACCCGGTAAAAACATATACAAGTTCAAAGAACTGTTAACAAAACTTAAAAACCCAGTATTAACATTACTATGATTAAAGCCAGTGTAAAAAGACAATAAAACTAAACAAACACTAATAATGAAAAAAAGTTTGTTTCTCTTAAAATAATCCTTAAAATTACCTTTATTATAAACATCTCTAAAAAATTTTCTAATAATAACCACCCTTTTACAAGATAATACATAATATGTAAAAGATATCTATTAAAATTTTACTATAATATATATGAATCAACAAAACAACTTATTTTACAAAAAAAATAATTGAAAAACATTAATTTGATAAAAAAAGAATATCAAATAATATAATAAAAAAAATAACAAACAATAACTAAAAGAGAAAATATTATGAAAATATTATACTTAACAGACCTATACTATGAAGCCAAAGGAAGAAAATACTACGAAGAAGACTTATATATAACATCAATACTAAAAAATAAATTTAACCTAGTACTATGCCACCCTTTAAACTCAAAAAGCTTCGAAGAAGATGTAGACTTAATAATATTCAGAAACACAGGATCAGTAATAGGATACAAAGAAGAATACAAAAAATTTATAAACAGAATCAAAACAAAAAATATCCAGACATTCAATGAATTCAATGGAAAAGCAGACATGCAAGGAAAACAATACTTACTAGAACTAACAAAAGCAAACTATCCAGTAATACCCACATTTAACTCACAAAAAGATTTATCATCATTACATGACGTGGAAGAATATGTAATAAAACCATTAGATGGTGCTGATTCAATAGGTCTTGAATATGTGACAAAAAAAGAATTAATTGAAAAAGAATTATCTGATAAAATGTTAATTCAGCCACGCATAGATTTTGAATATGAAGTATCATTCTATTATATAAATGATAAATTTGAATACGCACTCTATGCACCAAATAAAGAAAAAAGATGGGAATTAGAACAATATAAACCAACAAAAGAAGACTTAGAATTTGCTGAAAAATTTATAAAATGGAATACAATAAAAAAAGGAATACAAAGAGTCGACGCATGCAGAACAAAAGACGGTAAATTATTACTTGTAGAATTAGAAGATTTAAATCCGTATTTATCATTATCCAGTTTGGATGAAGAAACAAAGAACCAGTTTATGGAAGATTTTATAAAAACAATACAATCATATGATGATTAAATGAATATTATAAGTTAATAAAAATTAAACCAATTATACAAAGAATCATACCTACAATCTGTTTAACACTAATTCCTTCATGAAATAGAACAGCACCAATAATGAGCAAAGCTATTGCAAGGCACGTGTTAGCAACCACTGGAGCATTATTTACTTGCCATCCAAGCCTATACGCATAAATATATCCTGCCTCCAATCCCACTATACAAATTCCCAGAAGAATTGATGACCAGTTAATATTAGACAGTTGCACAACCAGATTCTCTGGTTTAACCATTGAAACGAATAATATTGCCGATAATATGGCTGCTGAAACATATGTAACGGTTAAACTGCCAAAAGTATTCACATTACCTGGAATGGTTTTGCTGCAGATATGATACAAACAATTGGATAAAACAATTATCAGTATAGGTATAGCCATATTTAACAGTATCATCAACCTCCAAACTAGTAGTGTATTATATTTTGTTTTTTGTAAGATTAATATTTTTTATTTTAATGAAAAAATAATGAATAATTGGCAGGGATAATTTTATATTTTGTCGAATTGTTTACAATAACCGTTCTGAATTATTATTATGAAATTAGATGGTACTTACTATAAAATAACAGTGTTATAAATCTTTATTTTAACTAAAAAACTATTAATAAACAAAAATCAAATAATAACATATAAGAAAAAATACAAGAAATAAGGAGTAAAAAATATATGAACTACAAAGAACTATCACAAAAACTAAGAGAAAAAATACAAATGGAAAAAGAACCAGTAGCAATAAAAATATATGAAACAACAGAAGAAGCAGAAAAAGAACTGCCAAAATATGAAGGACAAGCAAAACACTGCCAACTAGTATCAGATTCCTCAACACAAAAAAAATCATTCTATGCAACAGCAGAAGAAATAAACTGCCCAAACGGTCAACTAGCACTGGGACTAACAGAAAAAACAACAGACGCATTACCACAAATCCCACCACTCAAAAAAGCACTAGGATACGCACCCCTAACAGATGCAACATTCCAACCAGATGTAATAGTAATATATGCACTACCATCACAAGCATTCCATGTAGCACAACTATTTAAAACAAAACTAAAAACAAGATTCGAAGCAAACTTCAATGGAACAGCATCATTATGTGCAGATGCAGTAGCATACCCATACATATCCGGAAAATCAAACATGACACTAGGATGTATGGGATCAAGAAAATTCTCAGACATCAAAGATGAAGAAATGGTCATAGGACTAACCTTCGATGAAGCACAAAAAATAGTAGAATAAAAAATATTCACCTTTTCTCTTTTTAATTATTTTTTAAGCTTAAACACGTCTAACTTAGCAGAAACCCTATCATTAATCTTTTCCTCACTAAAATTAACAGATTTAACTAATTCCAGACGAGTCTCCGTAGGCAAATACAATTTATATTCAACAGTAGAATAATAAAAGAAAATAAGAACATCCCTAGGATTAACATCCACAGATTCTTCAATTCTTCTTAAAACTTGCCTAAAAATCTTAGATGAAAAAGGATTAAACAAATAAAAACAATTAGCTTCATCAGGAACATATTCTTCGGCCTTCGAATGTACAAAAACAACATCCCCTGTATCACCATAACTTTCTAAGTTCTTAAAAGCCATATTAAGTAATCGTTCACTATGGTCAACACCAATAACCCTGCAACCAAGCAGTTTATTCAAGAAAAAACCTACACGACCTAATCCACAACCATAATCAACAACAACATCATCTTCACAAATCAAATCCAACTTCACTAACTCTTCTAAAACAACATACGGTGTAGGATCATAACCATAATTCTGATAATCTTCCTCCAAATAATCAAAAACATCAGTACTAATATTCAATTTGGAGTCCCATAATAAATCATTAGGATCATTCAATTTTTTCACTCCTCCTTGTTTAACCGTATCAAAAGCGTATAAACTATTATTATCCTTTGTTTTTAAAAATATAAATAATAAAAGTGTTAATATTTTTCTAGATAAAAATTATTTACAATACTCTGAAAATCAGCCACAGGCACCTTCTCTTTGAATGGAACACCATCTGTAGTTAAATTATCCTCATTAGAAACATAATCGGACGGATAAGAATCTAAGTTCTCTAAAAAGGTGTTAGTTCTATCAAAAATATCTATAAGTTCATCCCTATTTGTAGGATAAGCCATTTCAAGACGAGGTATCTCCTTTTTCCTAATTAAATATAAAAGAAACTTAGGAAAATTACCACTACCCACACCACCATATAACAATATAGTACTATTTAATCTATCATACATCCTTGTTCTATTCTTAGGAGCACGACCTAAAATTATGGCAGCTTCAGCTTCTCGTATAATGTGATCAGCAAGAGTTAACCTTCCCTTTATACCTGATGGAACTTCAGTACCAACATACTTATTACCCTCTTGTACAAGAGTACCATTTAAATTATATAATGCTGAATCATGATCAATAACATCATCATCATAAGGATCCTTTTCTCTAGCTTTCTCAGAGGACATATCATACATTTGTACTGGGGTATGGCCATTTTTAAAAATTAAATTAGTTAATAACACGCCTCCCTCAGGAATCAATGCAACTTTCATATAGAACCATCCAATATTAACATTATGTAATATTTATAATAATAATTATTATTAATAGTAATGATAAATTTTTAGTCAATGATATAAGGATATACCTCATATTTTTCATACTCTATTTTTAACCATCGAGCAAGTAACTTTTCGTCAATACTGTACTTATTATCTTTTAAACTTATTAAATCAAGATTTTGAAGTTTTTTCAAAGATAAACTAAGAGAACCGCTTGTTACACCAAGACATTCAGCTATTTCTTTTCGCTTTAATGGTTTCTCCAGTAAGGATATGAATATGTTTTGTTCCTTATGTGACAATCTGCTCCAAAGATTAATCAAATGAAATATTATACTTGAAATGTTCTTATCAAAATTTTCAATAACCATTTTCTCATTTAATTCAATGTTTTTTGGTAATAATGTTCCAAATATGTTTATATATGCTGGAACTCCAGAAGTACATTTATAAAATCTATCAAAAGCAGCTTCCGTAAAAATTAGATCAGGCGCATTCTTATTTAAATAATTTCTAGTAGTTTCTCTGCTAAATGGATCCAATTGAATATTTAACATTCTACCACCAAATGCACCATTCTGTGAAGAAATCTTTGGAATTAACTCATCTTGTAAGCTCATAGAACCAGATAATACATATGCTACATTGTTATGTTTCTGACTATAACTCCTGAAAATCCATAAAAAAGACTCTAAATATTCTCCTAATTCCTTAATAACTTGTATTTCATCAATCAGTATAATAACACCTTTTATAGCATCATTGTATTCCTTCAAAATTTCATTTGGTAAATTGAATACAAAATCTTTTAATTTTTCAAAATTCTTTTCAGAATTTATTAATGGGATTGGAATGTTTCTTAGAGAGATTATATTCTCTATATGAAAATCGTTAGTTTTAAAATATTTCCTGATATTATATTCAAAGTTTACTAATTTTCTTTTTTTACATTCATCTATAATTTCTTTATAGTAGTATTCTAATAAACCCATAGGATTCATATTATTTTTCTGATAACATTCTGCACGTGAAAAGTCCATGTATACTACTAGGAAATCTTTTTCTAGATCTTTTTTGATTTTATTTAAAAATACTGTTTTCCTACATTTCTAATTCCTGTAAGTAATATTGAAGGGGCATTATTTTGTGCTGTTAAATTTAGTAATGCTGTAATATTTGCAATTTCTTCTGTTCTGTTATAAAATTCATCTTCATTTAATTCTTGATTATTGACCCATGCAAGATTGCTCATATCATTCACCAAATTTATTTCCTATAATAATATGTATTATCTTTGATAATATATAAAATTTATATTATTCCTAATAATAACTATTACTTAAAATAATATATTTGTATTGTATTACTAATAATAATAGTTATTATATTTAATAATGGAATATAATCTCTAATG
>JAFRKG010000172.1 GCA_017431845.1 Methanosphaera sp.
AAATAAAAGAAGAAAAAAGAAGAAAAGAAATAACACAAAAATTACCATACGCACTAAGACAAATGTCAACACAACTAAAAGCAGGAATAGGCTTATACGACACCATGAAAACAATAACAGAAAGCAACTATGGAGCACTATCAGAAGAATTCAGAATAACACTAAAAGAAATACAATACGGGAACAACTATATAGACTCATTTAACAAACTATCCCAAAGAACAAAACTTAAAAGCATGGACAAACTAATCAGCCAAATAATAAGAACACTAAACAATGGAGGAAACCTGGCAGACACACTAAACACACTAGCAGATGAAAACTCATACAACATGAGACTAAAATACAAGGAATACTCAGAAAAACTAAATGCAATCATGCTACTATACATGTTCATAGCAGTACTACTACCAGTAATCTCATTCATACTACTAGTTGCAGCAACCACAGTAATGGGATCCATAATAAAACCCGAACTATTACTAATACTCTACCTAATATTCTTCCCAATGATAATTATTTTCATGATAATATTCATAAAAAGACTAGAACCCAGCTTAACCTAAAAAAATGTATAAATAAACAAAAAATAAAATAATATCATAAAATAATGAAGGAAGAAAATTGTCAAAAAAAGAAGAAGATTATATTAAAAAATTTAACCAAACCAGGCCAATCACCAGCCAATTTCTTGTAAAACACAAGGAAATAAAACGAACAAAAACCAACAAACCATACCTAGAACTAATACTACAAGACAAAACAGGGCAAATAGTAGGAAGAATGTTTGATAAGAAATCTTACAACCAATACGAAAAAATGGAAATAAACCAAGTATACAACATAGTAGGAAAAATACAAGAATTCCCCCAATACTCAAACAAATACAACATACTAATAGACAGAATACTCATATCAAAAAAATATGACGAAGAAGACTTCATAAGAAAAATAGAAAATCACGAGGAACACATACAATACTTAACCAACACAATCAAAGAAATAAAAGACAAAGAACTTAAACAAGTACTGAATGCAGTATTTAATGATGAAGAAATATATAACAAATTTATACAAGCACCAGCAGCAAAAAAACATCATCACAACTACAAAGGAGGCTTATTAGTCCACACAAATGAAGTGATAGAAATATGTAAATCAATATCAACCATATATGAAAACATAAACCGAGACTTACTCATCACAGGAGCAATCCTACACGATATAGGAAAAATTGAAACATACGACTACAACTCCGAACTAATTGAAATAAAACAAGAAGGAATAATGCTAGAACACTTATTTATTGGCGGATGCATCATAAAAGAAAAAATGAACAATTTAAACATTTCAAACGATACTAAAATAGCAATAATGCACCTAATACTAAGCCATCATGGAAAAGTAGACCTAGGATGGGGTTCATCAGTAGATCCAAAAACAGTTGAAGCCATAGCACTACATCAAGCAGATGATATGAGTGCTAAAATTACAAAATTTTTAGAGATATAATGAATACATAATATACATTAAATTTATTAGTTAAAAATTAAAGATAATTAATTAGTAAGGTTATTAAAAAAATAAAACAAATTGTTATTCAACTATAATAATATTTTTTAAATATCTTAAAATCAATCAGGTGTAAAAATGGAAAAAATTAAAATAGCAGTCGTTGGAATAGGAAACTGTGCGAGCTCATTAATCCAAGGATTATACTACTACGCTGACAAAAACGAAGAAGACGTAGATGGATTAATGCACTGGTCTATAGATGGTTACAAACCTTCAGATATTGAAGTTGTAGCAGCAATAGATATTGACAAAAGAAAAGTAGGAAAAGATGTCAGTGAAGCAATTTATGCAAAACCTAACTGTACAACAATATTCTACCCAGACATGGAAAAAACTGGTGTAAAAGTTACAATGGGTAATGTTTTAGATGGTGTAGCACCACATATGAGTAACTATAAAGAAGATTCAACATTTGTAATTTCTGATGAAGCAGAAAAAAGTAAAGAAGAAATTGTTGAAGTTTTAAAAGAAAGTGGAGCTGAAATTCTTGTAAATTATTTACCAGTAGGCTCAGAAAATGCAGGAAAATTCTATGCTGACTGTGCATTAGATGCAGGTATTGCATTTATTAATTGTGTACCAATATTTATTGTAAGTGATCCAGAATATGAAGCTAAATTTAAAGAAGCAGGATTACCATGTGTTGGTGACGATATTAAAGCACAAATTGGTGCAACAATTACTCACAGAACACTTGCAAACTTATTCAAAGACAGAGGAGTTAGATTAGACAGAACATACCAATTAAATACTGGTGGAAACACTGACTTCTTAAACATGCTTAACCATGACAGATTAGCTTCAAAAAGAGAATCTAAGACTGAAGCAGTACAATCCGTTTTAGCACACAGATTAGATGATGATGATATTCATATTGGTCCTAGTGACTATGTACCATGGCAAAAAGATAACAAATTATGCTTCCTACGTATGGAAGGAAGAACATTTGGTGATGTTCCAATGAACATCGAACTAAGATTAAGTGTTGAAGACAGCCCAAATAGTGCAGGATGTGTAATTGATGCTATCAGATGCTGTAAATTAGCATTAAACAGAGGTATAAGTGGAGCTTTAACTTCAATATCTTCATATACTATGAAACATCCACCAATCCAGTACACTGATGATATTGCTCATGACAAAGTAGATGAATTCATCGAAGGAAAATTAGAAAGATAGAAAATTTATTATTTAAACACCATCTTTCTCTTTTTTTAGGTAAAAGAGAAAAATATACTATTTTTATTAAAAAAAATTTAGAAAAAGAAAGAATTAATTATTTTTAATGACTTCTTTATGTTCATTATTTGGAATAATTTGCATTTTACCATCATCATAGGTAATATCCAATTCCTTTGCATCCATAATGTAATGTAAACATATTGCTAAAGCTGCAACTTCAGAATGTGGCTGATTTGTCACGCTTAAATTCCAGTCAGCTAGTTCATAGACTTCTGTAGGTACTCTTGAACCGCCAACTATGACCAGTTTATCCTTACCATTATCTCTTATTGTTGGAATTATTTCTTCTACATGTTTTCCATACATTGTTAAATGTATTATCTCATAACCGTTTCGTTTATGTTCTTTGATAACTGGCAAATATTTTTCATTATATTCTACTTGGAATTCTCCACCCCAATTTTCAACAACACGTTCTACTGATTCTATGATATGTTTATCATGTTCACCACTTAGTATAACTTTATCTGCTCCGAATGCTCTTGCAGTTAAACATACATGTGTTGTTATCCTTGTATCTCTTCCTAATCTATGATCTAATCTTAATACAGTTATCATTATTATCATCCTATAAAGTTAAAGACTATTAATATTACTATTAATGATGTGACTCTTGCTATTTCATTTGATGCACCCATTATATCACCAGTTACACAACCAAATGTGTTGTCGGCCATGTGTGCCAGGTATAATCCTGTTGCTACTGATGCTATTATTGCACATACTCCTGGTATGCCAAGTATGAAATATCCTATAACTGAATTTATAATTAATAATATAAATAAGATTTTAGAATTTATTCCTGACTTAATTAATCTTCCAATACCACGAGTGTCATCTTTACCTATTACCATTGAGGTTACCATACTGAATTTTGATGCAAATTCCATTATTAAAACTGAAGGTATTAATATTGCTGGTGGTATTGATGCTAGTGCTGCTAGTGTTAAACTTGCAACTACGAAGAATGTTGCTATTCCTCCAGTTCCCACCATTGAGTCACGCATTACGGTTAATCTTTTCTCTGGGTCGCCGTGTACCATGAGTCCGTCACCCATGTCCATTACTCCATCTACGTGATTGAATCCTGTGAACCATATTATAAATATGTATACTAGTACTGCTGTGAGCATTGTAGATAATCCTAGTAGGGTATGGCTGATATATGCTAGTAATGCTCCGAGTACTCCGATTAATAGTCCAACGTATGGCCATATTATTACGCTGCTTGCCATATCTTCTATTCCAACATACCTGTTTACTGGTATTCTTGTTGAAAATGATATTATTCCCAGTATACCATTTATGTTTGGATGTACTACTGTTTTATCAGATTTTTCCATAATTTATTCTTCCTCCCCTGTTTTGTTAATATTTTGTTAAGTTAAATGATTGTTCCAGTGCTTTTGATACTAATTCTTTAACTTCATAGAATAATGAGATGTCAAAGGCTATTATTTTTTCTGATTTTTTTCTACATACAACATATATCATGTTATAATAGTTACCTAGTTTATTTGATAATTCATCCTTGTTTATTGCATCATGCTCATATGCTACTGTTGCAATGCTTTCAGTTATTGTCCTGTATACATTTAGTAGGGTAATATTATCTAATTCTGCATCTAGAAATACTGATACGTTGGTGAAATATTTCTTTTCAAAGTATTCTACTGTTGTGACAACACTAATTCCATGATCTTCAACGAGTATACGTTCCATGTTTGGAAGATTTGCATAATGATTATCAAATTCTTTAATATAACAAAAATCGAAATTATCTCTATTAGCAAGAATATAAAATGGAGTGTCACTTTTAAATAGAATACCATTACCATTAGGAGTTACAGTCAATCCTTTAAAATTTATTTCCATAATATTTACTTCCATACTTTTTTGTCCAAAATTAAGAAAAATTAAAAAATATTCACTAAAATTAAGTAAAATTGAATAATATCCCTAATTATCCCATTATATTCTCTACTTATACTTTATTAATAGATTATAATATATTTGACCCTAAAATTTTTTAATAAAAAATGAGAAGTATTATAAAATCTTAATAGAATCAAAAAACATAGAAGTATATAATAATATTAGGAAGTAAATAATATGGTTGTAGTAATTGACCCACAAGTATCTGGATTAGCCGGAAACATGTTTATCGGAGCATTTATTGATTTAGGAGCAGATAAAACAAAAATAGAAAAAGTCATACTAGATTATGCTCAAGAATTTGGGCAAATAAAAGTAGATATAAATAAGAAAAGTAAATCTGGTGTTATGACAACATTTGCCAGCATAGAAACAGAGGACAATAGTGCACGCCACTACCCTGACATAATAGATAAACTTGAAGAAATAACAGAACAAAAATACCAGAAAGATGAAACAGTAAATAAAAGTATATCATTGGCCAAGAAGATATTCCGTACATTAGCAGATGCTGAAAGTAAAGTACATGGAAAAAGCATAGAAGAGTTACATTTCCATGAAGTTGGATGTGCAGATGCAGTAGCAGATATTATTGGTGCATCATATGCATATCATCTACTGGGATTTGATGAAGAGAAAATATACTCATTACCTGTTGCAACAGGAAATGGCAGTGTAAATACACAACATGGCATACTACCAGTCCCGGCACCGGCAGTAATAAACATCTTAGAAAATGTTCCAACAATAGGAGGAGAAGTTAACACTGAATTAGCAACACCAACAGGATCTGCAATACTAGTAAATATTGTTGATGAATACGTGACTTCAACACCACTGCTAACTAATAAAATTATAGGATACGGTTCTGGAAAAAAAGACTTGAAGGTATTGAATGCTTTAAGAATAATTAAATCAGAAGACTTCGCTGAACAAAACACTATAACAATACTTGAAACCAATATTGACACATTAAGTGGTGAAATTCTAGGCAATTTATATGATAAACTATTGGATGAAGGAGCAAGAGATGTGACAATCACTCCAACCATTATGAAAAAAAACAGGCCAGCCCATATTGTTAAGGTTATAAGTAGAAACTGTGATGCTGAACATTTAGTAAGTGTTTTGATGGAGCAAACCGGTACATTGGGTGTGAGAATGTTACCACATATACATAGGGGTGTTGCTATAAGAGAAAATGTTATTCATAAAGTGGAAATTAATGGTAATCTTGAAGAAATACGTTTCAAAATAGGACAATTAGGTGATAAAATCATTAAATGCAGTCCTGAGTATGATGATTTGAAGAAATTATCCGATAAAACAGGAATACCAGTTAAGGACTTGAAAAGTTATGTAGAACAGGATTATAAGAAAGAGCATAGAAGTGATTAATAATGAGTAAACCTAAGGGAATTAGCGTACTTTCAGGTGGACTTGACTGTACTGTTGCAACAAGTATTTATGCTGATGATTATGATTTAACTGCAATAACATTTAATTATGGACAACAAAGCTTTGATGAAGAATTAAATCATGCACGGAGGATATGTGAAAAATATGGAATGGAACATGTGGTTATAGACTTACCATGGCTAGAAAATATTAGTACTTCCAGTTTAACCAGTGAAGAAGATATTCCAGAAATAAGTGAAGATGACCTTGATAATTATGATGTTGCAATAGAAACGGCAAAGTCTGTATGGGTTCCTGCACGTAACACTGTATTTTGTAGTATTGCATTAGCCTATGCCGAAAGTATAGGCGCAGAAATTATCATAGTTGGCTGGGATTATGAGGAGGCAGTGACATTTCCTGATAATTCAAAAGAATACTTGGAAGCTTTTAATGAAACTATTAAGTATGGTTCCTTTGATGATATAATTATTAAAGCACCATTGATTGACATGTCTAAGAAGGAAATTGTTGAAACAGGCCATGAATTTAATGCTCCATTGGATCTTAGTTATTCCTGTTATACTGGTAAAAAACTTCATTGTGGTAAATGTGAATCATGTAAAAGACGTAAAAGAGCTTTTGTTGAGGCGGGTTTAGATGATCCAACCGAATATTCAAATTAGTTGGTGAGTTATATGAGTGATATAGATTATACGGTTAAACATTATAAGAAGACTTTAACTACTGTAGAATTTTATGAGAAGTTCTTTAACTTTGATTATGTTCAAAATTTTTGTAAACAATGCCCACGTTATGATACTAATTATTCATGTTCTCCTGTTGACATTGATATTAAGGAGTTTGTCATGGGATATGATTATATTGATATTCATGTTACTCAATTGTTTTTCAAGGCAGAGGATTATGAGAAGGATTATAGTGAGGATGAGTTGAAAGACTTTTTGTATGATACTTTCTTTAAGGAAAAGAAGAAGGTTGCTTCTGAGGTATTGGATTCTGAGAAGAAGTATAGTAAAGCTCAAAGTCTTACTGGGCCATGTAATCATTGTGCTGAGAATTGTAAGGAGTTATATTCGTCGTGTAAGCATCCTGAAATTAGAAGGTATTCTCTTGCATCTATTGGTATGGATAGTAAGAAGATATTAAAGGATTTGTTTGGTATTGATTTATTATTAATTAATGGCGTTTTGCCTAAGTATCTGAATAATATTTCATCAATACTATATAAAAAATAAAATAAAAAGTAGTGTGGTTATTCTATAACCATTAAAAGATCATCTTTTTCTACTGTATCTCCTTCGGATATGAAGATTTCAGTAATTTTACCTGAACGGTCAGCTTTTACATCGTTTTCCATTTTCATTGCTTCTAGTACTGCGACTGTGTCTCCTTCGTTAACTTTGTCGCCTACTTTTACTTTGAGTTTTACAATCATTCCCTGCATTGCTGATGTTAAAGCTCCTTCAATGGATGTTTTGATTTGTTGTGAAGAAGGTTCCATTTCCATGTAACCGGTTGGTAATATTTTTACACTGAATACTTCTCCATCTACTTCTACATCGTAGGAGTTTGGTATGTTGGATGCTGTGTATTCAAGTTTTGGTTCTGGTATGTCTTCTGCTACTGCTTCTCCTTTAAGGAATTTTTCTGCAATTGTTGGGTACATTGCATATGTGAGAACATCTTCTTCTTTTTTGATGAGATTTTCTTCTTCTAGTTTTGTTCTTGCTGCTTCTAGTTCTGGTTCTAATAGGTCTGCTGGTCTGCATGTGATTGGTTCTTCGTCACCGATTGCTTCTTTGTATAGTTCTTGATTTATTTCTGCTGGTGCTCTTCCATAGTATCCTTTAAGGTATTCTTTTACTTCTTTTGTAATGTTTTTGTACCTTTCTCCCATTAGTACGTTCATTACTGATTGTACTCCTACTATTTGGCTTGTTGGTGTAACTAGTGGTGGGTATCCTAAGTCTTTTCTTACTTTTGGTATTTCTGCTAGTACGTCTGGATATTTGTCTAGTGCGTCTTGTTGTTTTAGTTGTGATACTAGGTTGGATAGCATTCCACCGGGTACTTGGTATATTAGTACATCTGTATCGACTGCTGATGCTAATGGATCAAATAGTGCGTTGTATTTTTCGTTTAGTTCTGCGAAGTATTCTTTGATTTTTGATAGTATTTTTAGGTCTATTCCTGTTGCGTTTGGTGTGGATTCTAATGCTGCTACCACACTTTCTGTTGGTGGTTGTGATGTTCCTCCAGCAAATGGTGATATTGCTGTATCTAACATGTCTACACCAGCATTTACTGCTGCTTGGTAGCTCATTAGGGTCATTCCACTTGTACAGTGACTATGTAAGTTTACAGGTAAGTCCAGTTCATCTTTTAATGCTGTTACTAGGTCTGTAGCTACTTGTGGTGATATTAGTCCTGCCATGTCTTTTATTGTTATGGCATCACATTCCATTGCAGCTAGTTCTTTTGCAAAATCCACATATTTTTCTATTGTGTGTACTGGACTGATTGTGTAACTTATTGTTCCTAACACATATGCTCCTTGTTGTTTTGCTGTTTTTATTGACATTTCCATGTTTCTTGAATCGTTTAGTGCATCGAAGATTCTGAATACGTCTACACCATTTTCGTATGATTTTTCTACGAATGCTTGTACAAAATCATCTGCGTAATGTTTGTATCCTACTAGGTTTTGTCCTCTTAGTAACATTTGTATTGGTGTTTTTGTTAAGTGTTCTTTAAATGTTGTTAGTCTTTCCCATGGATCTTCATTTAAAAAACGTATACATGAATCAAAAGTTGCTCCACCCCATGCTTCTAATGAAAAATATCCTGCTTTATCCATATCTTCGAGGATTGGAACCATATCTTCGGTTCTCATTCTTGTTGCAATTAGTGATTGGTGAGCATCTCGTAATGCAGTTTCGATAATTTTTACTTTGGGCATATACGACACCTACTTATTTTTTTGTTGAATAGTAATGTTTTCTTTTTTTTATAAATTTCCATACTATTATATTCTATTTAGTATTTATGTTTAACATGATATACTTAGTTTACTATTTTAGTAAGATTTTTTGGATAAAATAGTTAGTATTAAAACTTAATATTGTTTAAAAAAAGAATGGTTTAAATTATAATAAATGTGATAAAAATAGTTCAAAGAAAGATATTGTATTAGATTATACTAATAAACATCTATACTAATCTTTTACCAGTAACTGGTTTTTTGTTTTGCCAACTGTATCTTCTTAGTCTTTTAGATCTTCCGAATCCACAAGAAGCACAGTATTTTTTGTTTGGGTTGTATGCGTTTCTACCACATCTTCTGCATCTGATATGGTTTTTCTTATTACGTTTCCCAAATGATGGTGTTCCTTTCACTGTATAACCTCCAACTCTGTTGAATAAATAATAATAAAATAACCTTTTAAAAAAAGGTAAAAACTAGAGAATAGAATTGTATTCTATTCAAACAGATACACGCGTATATATCCTTTTATACCTTATATAAACTAACAGGTATTACTTTAAAATAAGGACGATTAATATTAATAGTATAGACTACTAAGTTGTCCTTTAAATAATTATCCTGGTGATATGTATACAATGTTGTCTCCACGAACTAGAACTACTCCTAATCTGCGAGTAGATTCGCCATTTTCAAGTTCTTCAGCATCGTTGAGAACTAAATTCATGTGCATGTCAAAGCTTTGTAAAGCTCCTCTAAATTCTTTCCCACCTTTGAGTTTGATGAGAACTTGAGAATTTAAAGCTTGTCCTAATGCATCTAATGGTCTAGATGTATTGTTATTATTTTTCTGATCGTTCACTATTAATCACCTTATCAATAATATATATTTATTTGTTTAAGATTATATTTAAATGTATCTAAAAAAACCTAAGGTTCAGATAAATCATAATACTATTAGATATATTAGAAGTTCATATTTATTAAAACTTATGATAGTATTACTCATAACCTGACTGATACAATATAACACACTGAGTATTGGACAAAACTTTCTGATGACTTAGTTTTATTGATACTTTCTTTTTTGTTCTTTTTTAGTTAAATGGGGCTTTTTTTGTAAAATTGTTTATTCTTGTTTTTAGGTTGATTGGGGTTTGTTTTGGGCTTTTCTGGTGTGGTTTTTTATTTTTTCTGAAAAATGCTTAACAATGTTAATTTTATTAATGGTTTATTTTTAGTCCAGAATAAACCAGCAGTGATTTGTTCTAAAAGGGATGTTATTTTATGTTTTTTATTCAGGGTATTGTTTTGTATTCTTTGATT
>JAFRKG010000173.1 GCA_017431845.1 Methanosphaera sp.
CAAATAACCAGGATGGTAAACGTCCAAATAATGTTACTATTCAACTATTATCTAATGGAGTAAACATTAAAAATGTAACTTTAAATTCCAGTAAATGGAATTATACGTTCACAGATTTACCAAAATATCATAATGGTAGTTTAATTGTTTATAATGTTACTGAATTATCAGTCAATGAGTACACATACAAAATAACTGGTAATCAAAGTACTGGTTACACAATAACAAATACTCATATCCCAGAAAAAACAAACATATCTGTTCGAAAAGTTTGGGATGATGCTGATAACCAGGATGGTAAACGTCCAAATAATGTTACTATTCAACTATTATCTAATGGAGTAAACATTAAAAATGTAACTTTAAATTCAAGTAAATGGAATTACACATTCACAGATTTACCTAAATATGATAATGGTAGAGTAATCGATTATACTATTGCTGAAAATAGTGTAACATACTACACTACCCGGATTAATGGTTATACAATTGTTAATACTCATGTTCCGGAAAAAACAGAAGTATCTGTTCGAAAGATTTGGGATGATAACAATAATCAGGATGGTAAACGTCCAAAAAACATCACAGTTAATTTACTGGCGAATGGTACTGTTGTACGAAATATTACATTAAATGGTACTGGCAACGAATGGAATTACGGGTTCACTGAGTTACCTAAATATCAGAATGGTAGTGAAATTCGTTATACTGTTGACGAAGTTCTTCCAGCCGGATATACTAAGAGCATAACTGGTAACACTATAACTAATAAGCATACTCCTGAATTAACTCAAGTGAATGTTATTAAAAGATGGGATGATGGCAATAATCGGGATGGTAAACGTCCAAATAATATAACAGTTAATCTTCTTGCCGATAATGTAAAAATCCAGAACGTAACTTTAAATTCCAGTAAATGGAATTATACATTTAAGGATTTACCAAAATATCAGAACGGTACATTGATTAATTATACTATTACTGAAGATGATGTAAAGAATTATACTACTATTATTGAGGGTTATACTATTGTTAATAGTTATACTCCTGAATTAACTGATAAGTTTGTTACTAAAACTTGGGATGATAAAAATAACCAGGAGGGTATAAGGCCAAATAATATTACAGTTGAATTGTATGCTAATGGTACTTTGTATAGGACAATCAGATTAAACAGTACGAATAATTGGAAATATAATATTACTGGTTTACCTAAGTATGAGAATGGTAAGTTAATAAATTATAGTGTATATGAGAAGAGCATACCAAGTGGTTATAATGTAACTTATAATGATATGAACATTATTAACACTCACAGAACGAACATGACAGAAGTTACTGTTATCAAGGATTGGGAGGATAATAATAATCAGGATGGCCTAAGGCCAAATAATGTCACTGTTCAGTTATATGCTAATGGCGTATCTACAGGTAAACAAGCAGTATTAAGTGAACGGAATAATTGGAGGGCCTTATTCAATAACTTGGATGTGTATTCTGGTGGTGTGAAAATCAATTATACTGTTGATGAAGTAACAACAATAGCAGGTTATACAAAACGTGTAACAGGTACTAATAATAGTTATGTTATCATTAACAGGCACGTACCAGAGAAAACTAATGTAACAGTTAGAAAACTATGGATCGACCAGGATAACCAGGATGGTATCAGACCAACCAGTATACTTGTTAATTTATTGGCTAATGGTGAACTTGTAAGAAATGTTACATTAAACAATGCTCATAATTGGAATTACACATTCACTAACCTTGATAAATATAGTGATGGAGTACTGATTAATTACACAGTAATGGAGTATGGTATCCCAGAGGGTTACACTGTATCCTATGATGGTACTACTATAATTAACACACACACCCCAAGTACGGTTGAGGTGAGCGTGGTTAAAGACTGGGAAGATCACAGTAACCAGGATGGTATCAGGCCAAACAGTATAACAGTACAGTTATATGCAAATAACAGGGCATATGGTAACACTGTAGTATTATCTGCTGGAAATAATTGGGAGCACATCTTCCGAGATCTTCCAAAAAACAGTGCCGGAAAAGCCATAAATTACACAGTGGATGAAGTAACAGTTCCAACAGGCTATCATAGAGTAGTTGAGAATATTGGTCATAGTTTCCTCATAAAAAACACACATACTCCAAGCACAACAGAAATAACTGTTAACAAAGTATGGAATGACCATAACAACCAGGATAACATAAGACCAGAAAATATCACAATAGAATTATTAGCCGATGGAGAATTATACGATACAATCACATTAAGAGCAAGAAATAATTGGACACACACATTCACAGGATTACCAGAATATGCAAATGGAGAAAAAATAGTGTACTCCGTCTATGAGTATGGTATACCAGAAGAATATACTGTATCCTATGATGGTACTACTATTGTTAACACACATACTCCATATACAACAGAAGTAACTGTTATTAAAGCATGGAATGACAGCCATAACCGTGACGGCAGAAGACCAACCAGTATAAGAGTACAACTATACAAGAACGGTAAAAGCATAGGCAGTCCAGTAGTGCTCAGTGAAAATAACAACTGGGAACATATCTACGAAAATCTTCCAATGTATGATAACGGAATCCTAGTAAATTATACTGTAGACGAATTACAAACTCCTAACAGATATACTAAACAAGTATCATCAAATGATAATGCTTTTATCATTGTTAACTCATACACGCCAAGTGTTATTAATTTAACTGTTAATAAAATATGGTACGATATGAATAATCATGACAATACTCGTCCAAACAATGTAACAGTAGATTTATTTGCTGATGGAGAATTAGTTGACACAGTAGTGTTAAATGCAGCTAATAATTGGAGTTATACTTTCACAGATTTACCAGAATATGATAGTGGAAGACAGGTAAACTATGTAGTATACGAGGTGGACGTACCAGAAGATTACATTGTAAGCTATGATGGATATACTATTATCAATGACTATAATCATGGTACAACACAGGTAAATGTAATTAAATCCTGGAATGACAGTCACAACAGTGACGGCCTAAGACCAAACAACATCACAGTACAATTATACCGTGATGGACAGGCAACAGGCAGTCCAATCATATTAAACAGTGCAAATAACTGGGAACACCTATTCACAAATCTCACAAAATACAACAATAACAGATTAATAGTTTACACAGTGGATGAAATAAACACTCCAAGTGGTTACACTAAGAGTATAAGTAATGTTTCAAACACTTACTTTATCACAAACACACACATTCCAGAGGAAATTTCAATAACCGTGAACAAAATCTGGCAAGACCAAGACAATAATGACAACATAAGACCAAACAACATCACATTAGAACTATTCGCAGACAATGAACTAATCACTAGTGTAGTACTTGATAATAGTAGTTGGAGTTACACCTTCAACGACCTGCCAAAATATTATCAAGGCAAAGAGATAAGATATGTTGTTTATGAGTATGGTATACCAGCAAATTACACTGTAAGTTATGATGGTTATAACATAACCAATACACACATACCAGAAAGGACAAGTGTTGAAGTACAAAAAGTATGGAATGATAATCATAACAGTGACGGCCTAAGACCAAATAATATTACTGTACAGTTGTCTGCAAACAATCAAACAATAGGACAACCTGTAACATTAAATTCCAATAATAACTGGAGATACGTGTTCACAGATTTACCTAAATACAATAATGGTCACCTAATCACATACAAAGTTGATGAACCTAGCAAGATACGAGGCTACACTAAGACTATTACTGAAAATGAGCACAGCTTCATAATAACCAACACACACAAACCAGCACTAACCAGCTACACCGTACACAAAGTATGGAATGACAGCTACAACAGGGACGGCATCAGACCAACAAATCTGACAGTTGACCTATTTGCTGATGGAGAATTATACGAAAGCATTACACTAGATGCTAAAAACAAATGGACACACACATTCAAGAACCTGCCAAAATACAATAACGGCAAACAGATAAAATACACAATATTCGAATTCGAAGAATCCGACTACTACACAGCAACATATAACGGATCAACCATAACCAACACACACATACCAGAAGAAACAATGGTAGAGGTAGTTAAAGTATGGGATGACAATCATAACCAAGATGGAATCCGACCAAACAGTATAAGAATAAACTTACTGGCAAATGGAAAAATAAAAGACCATGTAATCTTAAATAACAACAATAACTGGACACACCTATTCAACAACCTACCAAAATACAGTAAAGGTAAACTAATAGTATACACAGTACAGGAAACAAACACACCAACTGGATACAAACAAAGCATAGCCAACAATTCCAACGCATTCATAATAACAAACACCCACACACCAAAAACTACTAACCTAACCGTACACAAAGTATGGAAAGACCAAGAAGATAATGATGGACTAAGACCAGAAAAAATCACAATAGAACTATTCGCAGATGGTGAACTGGTAAAAACCATAACACTAAACAATAACAAATGGAGTTATACCTTCAAGAACTTACCATACTACAATCATGGTAAAAAAATACACTACGTACTATACGAATATGGTATACCAGAAGGCTACACAGTAACCTATGACGGATACAAGATAATAAATACACATGTACCTGAAGTAACTGAGGTAGAAGTGTTAAAACTATGGTATGACAATCATGATCAGGATGGAATCAGACCACAATCCATAAGTGTAGCAGTATACGCTGATGGAAATAAATATGGTGACACAATAATATTAAACGATGCAAACAATTGGAAACACCTATTCACACAATTACCAAAATACCATAACGGCAAACAAATAAAATACACAGTACAAGAAATAGGCACACCAAGAGGATACAAAACACACATTACTGGTAGCAACGGAGCATACATAATAACAAACACCCACACTCCAGAAACAACAAACCTAACAGTAGTTAAAGTATGGGAAGACAACAACAACCAGGACGGTCTAAGACCAGTTGAAATCACAATACAAGTATACGCAGATGGAAAACACATAAACACAATCACACTAAACAAAGAAAACAACTGGAAATACACATACTCATACTTACCAAAATACCAGAACGGCAAACAGGTAACATACACAATAAAAGAAAACACACCAAACAATTACACAACAACCTACACACAAAACGGATACACATACACAATCACAAACAAAATCAATATCACACGTGTACCAGAAAACAAGACACAGACCATCAAATTCGGATGGGCATGGAAACTGATAGGTCTTAATGGATCATATAACTATAACTACTCCGGAAACCACACTGGCAACCAGGATAATAAAGGAAATAACACATTAATTGACCAAAAATCAGAAAACCAGAACAATAACCACAGGTACACTGGAAGATATTATAAATATGGAAACTATTATAACCGGTACAACCGTTACAACAGGTACTATAACTGGTACAATAGAAACTACTATAACAGGTATAATTATAACAGGTATCATTTCAATCCTTATAATGGTCATGGAAGTGGATATTATCAATTCTATAGGTTATACATATACTTATTAACAGAGTATATGGATGGTAACTTAACCTATGAACAATTCATTGCATTATTAGATGCTAATGATATAAGATACTTCGATGAAAATGGAACAATAATTATTGATTATGAAAACCTGGAAGATGTTCCTGAAGAAATAACTGTTGAGGATACTGAGGATATTATTCAGTCATCATCTGATAATGTTGATGTAACTAATCCTGATAAGCATTCTGAGCCAGTTATTGATAGTGGTCGTGTTGAAGTGGAAGCTAAGGTTGATGTAAGTAATCAAGGAAGTAATCAAGTAAGTAATAATGAAGTAAGTAACAGTGTAAATGGTAATGGAGAAGTAAGCGTGGAAGAATAATTATTCTTCTACCAACATTCTTCTTATTACTATTTTTAATAAAGAATAACCACCAAATTTTATCAATTTTATTTAGTTTTTAAATATTTTTACTATATTATATTCTCAGAGAATCTTAAAACCATACAAACCCTATCATACAGTAGAAACACTAATAAAGCAACTAAAATAAGCAATCTTAAACTAACAACATTGAACCAAAACCCTATAAATAATATAAATAAAAAAATAATAATTACCGTTAATTAATAAATCCAGTATAAAGAATATATGACAAAATTATAATTTTTTTGAAAAAAAAATAATCTTCATTAAAAGATTTATTTATCAATAAAGTATCAAAATTTAAGGGGGATTGGGATAATTTTTAAAAAAGTAGTTTGTCTGTTACTGTTATTGCCTTGTTTATTCTTTGCAGTTATGGTAATTGAACCCGGAATGTTAGAAGTTAATGAAATAACAGTAGAATCAACACAAATACCGAAAGAATTCAATGGAACCAAAATAGCCTTCGTAGCAGATTTTCATTATGGTGAATTTGTAAATGAAGACAGGGTACGTTATGTTGTATCTAAAACAAATGAACAAAATCCTGATATAATCATATTGGGAGGAGACTACGTAACCGATAATAAAAAGAACATAAAGCCCTGTATAAACATGTTATCAGATTTAAAAGCACCATACGGGGTTTACGCTGTACTTGGAAATAATGATCCTAAAGATGCTACTGAAGAAGCCATAAATCAAACTCACATACAAAGCCTACGAAATCAAGGATTGTGGATAGAGAAAAATGGGGAAAAAATAAGATTAGGTGGTGTAGGTGATTTATCTACTGATCTTCACTATCCGAGAGTTACCACCAATCCGGCATCTGCTGATGATTTTGTTATTCTAGTATATCATAATCCAAATTATTTCCCTGAAATTAATCATTATAAGACTGATTTATCCTTGTCTGGACATACTCATGGAGGTCAGATTAATTTATTTGGTTATGCACCTAAGGTTCAACCGGCTAGTAATGGTAAACAATATCTTTCAGGATTATATGAAGAAAATGGTTCTAAATTAATTGTTACTAACGGGGTTGGTGAAACTAAATTACCATTCAGGTTCATGGCCGTACCTCAGATTACAATAGTAAAATTAGTATCCACTTAAATTGTTTGAATTTTTCATTAAATTCATTTCTCTATTTTTTTTATAATATTTTTTCTTTCACAGGCTTAAAATGAACTTTGTTGTACTCCATCTATTGAGTATACCCTGTTCGAGGAACATATTTTTTAAACAATTATATATTTAAGAAAGAATATAAAGGTTAAGTGATGGATGATAAAATTGATATGGTTTCACTGCCTAAAAAATCTTTCTGGCATTTAAGCATACCTATAATCGTGTTCTGTATTTTTGATGCTATTTATGGCATTGTTGATATGGTTTGGATATCACGAATCAGCATTCATGCTTCTTTTGCAGTGGGTGTTTCAATCCCTTTTGTTTCTCTTATATTTTCATTTGGAGATTCTATTGGTCAAGGTGCCAATTCTTTGATGTCCCGTTATATGGGGGTTGAGGATTATGAAAGTGCTTATAATTCATTAATTCATGGAATCATTTTAACTAATATAATATGATTTTTCATAGTAATCTGTGCTATATTTGCTCGGGGAATATTATTTAATGTAACTCCGGCTGACTCATATCTTTTAGTTTGGGATTATTTGATTCCTATTATAGCTGTTGCGTATATATTCATGTTTGTTAATTTTTTCTCTGAAACTTTACAATCGGAAGGAAATTCAAGAATTCCAACTATATTCATAGTATTATCAAATATTTTAAATATAATATTGGATCCTATTTTTATATTTAATTTGAATTTAGGAGTTAAAGGAGCGTCATATGCCACTATTTTGTCTGCAGTGATTCCTTTTATTGTTTTTGTATATATGTATTTGTCTGGAAGAACAAAAATTCCATTATCTTTGAATTACTTTAAATTCCGCTCTTATATGCTTGTTTAAATTTTCAAAGTTGCGTTTCCTAATTTTCTGGATGATGGATTATGGGCTTTCTCATCATCTTTCATTAATGGAATATTGCTCGTGACAATGGGTGAGATTGGACCTGTACTTTATTCTGCATCAAATAAACTTAAAAATTTATTGAGTTCACCTATTAAAGGTTATGGAAGGGCATTAATGAGTGTTATAGGGCATTTATTTGGTGCACATGAGTTTGATGAATTAAATGAGATGTATAAATATGCACTTAAAGTATCTGTTATAACAACAGTTGTAGTGATGGTAGGATTCATAATTTTACGTGATTATGCATTCAGCTTTTTTTCCATTACGGGAATGCAAACAGAGATATTTTGGATAGCTATTCTTGGAACAGTTATAATGATTTCAATACCTTTTTCCATTATTTCTTCAAAAATGTTGGATGGTTTTGGAAAAAGTATGTACTCACTGTTGTTCACTTGTATAAAAATTGGTCTGGAAACCTCTTTAATATATGTGTTGAATATTGTGTTGTCTGATGGTAGTTGTGTCCTGATTGGAATAACTGTTACTGAGATAATATTTGCAATTGTGTATTATCTGTTCTTAAGATATTTATTCAAGGATTTTGATAGAGAATATGAGAATAAAGATGTTGTTAAAACGTTTAAATTTGATGATGAATCCCTAAAAGAGGATGAAAAAAGTAGCAATGGTAGTGTGAAAGAAGGGGTTTTGAAAAGAATATTGTTAAATAGGAGCTTGCAAAGAATATTGTTGAATATTGCATTAATATCTCTGGCAATTGCTGTAATATGGATTGTGCCTTGGCCTATTCCATTTAATAATTTTCCAATATTTTTGGGTGGAATAATCTTTTTGGGAATCTTTACTGTTAGCATTTACCTAATTTCAAGATTGCATCGGCCAAGAATATCTTTATTGGGATTTTTTATCTCCACGGCCATACTTTTCACATTTATGCATAGTTATGGTGTTGATTCCATTCTTTGGTTTATCATTGCGGAGATTTTTATAGTGTTAATTATCTTAATTCTAAAGCTGAGATGACTGGAAGCTACATGTTGTTATTAATCACTTGAATGTCCATTTTGAGTGTGTTTTTTCTGCTTCTTGTCTCTATTCTCTTATTTATTTTTATTTAATTGGGGTGTGTTAACTCTCAGTTATAACTAATTTTTTTTATACTTATAGTCTTTCTATTTTTAAAACACTCATGGCTATAGCACTAAACATGGTAAAAATACATAACATGGAACAAAAAGAACCTACAAACAATAAATAGACAATAAAATCCAAATTTAATGAAGTAGAATATAAAATATAAAATTGAATTATAGTGCCCATAACAATTATCCTAAAACACAATAATTGTTGTACACTCTCCTTTTTTTTTAAATTCTATTTTTAATATTTGATCTATAATATGGTGCTTATCCTTTTCTCCTATTATTTTTAAAGATTCACTAATTTTAGTCTGTTTAATATTTTTTATTATAAATTATAAAACAGGGTAGAATATAGTAGTCTATTATAAAATGATCAATATCTGTAACATGATGAAGAAGGACAGAAAATATGGATAAATTTAAAGAAAAACGTTTTATCTTATTTAAATATTTGTACTATCCCTCTATTAATTACCTATAATTTCATTTATACTTAAAAGATATTAAATGGAATAATTTAGTTATTTTTTTCAAATAGGATTTGATGTATATTACGTTTTTTTGTTTTTTATTATTTTTTTATGGGTTCTATTTTTTTGTGCTACATTTTGTTTTTTGTTCCACGTTTTTGTGTGTTTGATTGTCGTGTGCTACAGTTATGTTTTGTGCTACAATAATGTTAAAATGGTGTGCTACATATATATTTCGTAGCACATTTATAATTTTTTGTGCTACTTTATGTTTTTGTGCTACAAGTTATTGGTAATAATTTTTTTCGTTATAGTTCTCTATAACGAAACACAAAAAAAGAGAAAAAACTTTATTATTAGGGGATAAACTACACTTAAGGTGTGTTTGGCTTAAAAAAAAGGGGAAGATAGGGTATAAACTATATACTCTTAATATTTTACATTATATTTAGCCAGTAACTTTAAATGTAGTTTTAGTTGTTGTATTATAGTAATAACTGTTACCCTTGTATGTAACAGTAATGTTGTTTACCCCAGTTTTCATAGTCTTATATTTTAGTGTATATACTCCTTTATTGTCTGTTTTTGCAGAGTATATTTTTCCATTAATATTTAATGATAACTTTGTATTAGCTAATTTCTTTCCAAACTCATTGGTAAAATTACCAGTGACTTTTACAGTACTTCCTTTATTTGTTGTTGCAATCTTCTTAACTGTTATCTTAGTCCTTAATTGTTCTATCTGAGTTTTCTGCGTTGATTTAATGTTTATTATGTTCTTGTTGCCCTTGTTGTAGATAGCTCCACCATATCTGCTATTTTTATATTTTATTGGTGAAACTGTTATGTTACAGTCTTTTCCCTTGTCTAATACGAGTCCATATTTATTGTTTGCACTGTTATAATCAAATGTTCCTTTTATAATTGCAGTGGATCCATTATTATAAACTGCTCCACCATAAGTTTTAGCCTGATTTTTGATGAATTTACTGTTTATTCGTATGCCTTTTCCATTTCTTTCAATGAATATAGCTCCACCACGTCGAGCTTGATTATTTTTGAAGGTTGCATATATTTTATTGGCACAGTATCTTGTGTCGTCCTGTGTTGTGTATGATAGGCAGATAGCTCCTCCTATATTTTTTGCTTGATTATTATTGAATGTGTCCTTGTTTATTTTAAGTTTACCATTTAAGTTGTAGATTGCTCCACCATCGGCTGCTTTGTTATTGTTTAATTTACAGTCTATTATATTAAGATCACCATTATCATAGTATAAATCACTGTATACTGCTCCCCCATTTTCTCCTGCAAAGTTGTTGTTCAGGTTGGATTTTGTAATTTTTAGTATTCCATTGAAGTTGTTATCTATTGCACCACCCCTATGTGCTTTGTTGTAGTTTAGATTGGACTGTGTGATGGTTATGTTTCCTACTCGAGTGTTTTCTATTGCTCCTCCATCTTCGTCTGCAATGTTATTGTCCAGGGTACTGTTGGTTATTGTTATAATGTTGGTATTATAGACTGCTCCTCCCTCAAATGCTTTGTTGTTGTTTATTGTTGATTTTGTAATAATTACTTCACCAGAGTTTTCTATTGCTCCCCCACTTTGACCTGCCATGTTATTATTTATTGTAGAGTTGGTTATAGTTAATGTGTTCGTGTTTTCTATTGCTCCAGCATAGTATGCAGTGTTACTGGTTATTGTTGATTTTGTTATTGTTAGTTTTCCAGTATTAAATATTGCTCCTCCGGTAGTATCATGATTTCCGTTGTTACTTAGAGTGGATTGGCTTATGGTTAGTTTTCCATTATCATTGTATATGGCTGCCCCTTCACTTGCTTGGCAGTTAATTATCTTAATGTTGTTAATCTTTATGTTCTGGTTTTCGTTTATTTTTAGGAATTGATATTTTTGTTGACCGTTGATTGTTTTTCCTTTACCGTTTATGGTTAATTGGGTGATTGCTTTATTTAATCTTGTGTTGCTTGTGAGTTTTATGTTGGAGTTTATGTTTAGGGTTAATGTCTGGTATTTATTGCTTGTTAGTGTGTTATGTAGTGTCTGGTAGTTGTTTATGTTTATTGTTTTTGTTGCCGTTTTTGTTGAATGATTTTCCGGTATCTGTTTTTTTATTTCCTTGTTTATATTTGTTACAGTGGATGTTTGTTCTTTGCTTATTGTGCTGGCCGTATCTTTGTCTTTTAGTGTTTTGTTTGTTTCTGTTGCACTAGCTATTCCTATTAGTAGCAATGTTAATAGTAGTAGTATGAATACTTTTTTGGTGTTTTTCTTTATCATTATTATTTTCCTCCTTTAAATTTTAGATTTATATGTATTGGTATGTTATTTATCGTAATTAATGTTATTGTATGATGTATTGTTTATTTTTGGAGTTTATGTTTATTTGCTTATCAGTTTTTTTTTATTGTGCTACACATATAATTTGTGCTATACAATAATTTAGATAAAACTTAAAATTATGATATTTAACATAAAAAGAGAAAAAAAATTATTTAAAACGCTAAAAATAACAAAACTACATTTATGCAATTACATCATAAACATGAAAAATTAAACAAGAAAAAGTGATCACATAGTCAAAATACCATCAAAAAAAAATTTAAAAAAATATAAACAACATAACATGTTAAATATACTATTAAATAAAGGTAACTTTAGGAAAAATGATGATGTTTTTTTGGAGATAAAGATATGAAAGATTATAAAATTACTAAAACCTCCCCTTTCAGGCCAGGAAATCGTGTGAATCCTGAAGATTTTGTCGGTCATGAAAAATTGATTACAGATATGATTAAAAGGGCAGGTCCAATATTAGATGGTGAAATTACTAATTATTATCTTGTAGGAAATAGGGGAATGGGTAAAACATCCGTATCTTATTATTTTAGTAGGCATTTTAGAAAAAAAATATAATATTCTTCCCATTTATATATCTAATAAAGGAATATCGGATTTAGACACTTTAATAGTTCAAATAGTAGAAACAATACTTAATAAGATTTCGGATAAGAAATGGTCCAATAAGATAACCTCTTTTTTTGGAGAGAATATTGAAAGTGTAGGATTCATGAATCTGTCATTCAAATTAAAACCAAAAGATGATGACTACATTGATGGAATACTTAGACATTTTGATAAATTTATAAAGGATATTGTTGATAATATTGAAGATTATGAAGGTTTATTAATAATTATTGATGATGTAAACGGATTAAGCCAAAAAGCAGATTTTTCAAATTGGTTTAGAAGAATTTATCACCAATTAACATTTGAATATTCTGGTGAAATTCCATTAGGATTTATCTTAACAAGTTTTCCCGAAGTATTATTCAAACTACAGAAACATAATGAATTTTTTGCTCGTTTATTTAACCATTTTGATTTAACATATCTGGATCTTAATGATGTAGAAAAATTCTACAAGGATAAATTTAATAGTGTTGGAATACTAGTAAATGATGATGTGCTAGAATTAATATCAAGGTATACTTTTGGATTGCCATTATTAATGCAAGAAATAGGAGATAATATTTACTGGTTATGTGACGAGTCAAAACGTGTGAATATGTCATTAGCATTAACTGGTATCAAAGAAGCAAACAAACGAACATATACAAAGTACTTAAATCCAATAATAATAGATAAAAATTATCAAAAAATTCTGGATATAATAATTAAAAACATAGATGAAAACGATTTAACATCATTTGATGTAGAAGACTTTGAAGATAAACTAACAAATGAAGAGAAAACTGTACTGAAAGCATTCTTGTATATGGCATTGGATGATGATGTAATAACCAGAATTAATCATACAAATAAGTACAAATTCAAAAATCCGTTATACACCACATATCTTAAAATCAACCAACTCTAATAAAAATAGGAGGGGGTATATTTTCTCTGGACTAATAATTCATTCTCTCCCAAAAGATTAAATTATAAGAGTATTAAAGATATATACATGAAAGAAGATGCTATGAAAAAAATTAGTGTAGATGTATTGATGATTATAGCTATTATATTGGAATTTCTAAGTCTGCCAATATTGATACATGAAATTGTAGGAATTATATTATTATTTTTAATATTGGCACATTTAAACTTTAATCAAAAGTATTTTAAATCTATAACTAAAGGAAAATATACTCTTAAAAGAACAGTAAATCTTGTTATAAATATTGGTTTGTTGTTATCTCTTTTCACAACCATCATATCCGGTATTTTTCTCAGTCAAAAATCCTTGAAGAGCATAAAAATTGGTGGCATGAAAATGTCTCATATTCATAAATCAGCTTCTGTTATTAGTCTTGTCTTTTTAGGATTTCATTTACTGACTACTCATAAAAAACTACTTAGTGGGTTAAAAAAGTTAAAATAATATCCACATATTATATGGATATTTAATATGGAGTTTTGTTTGGAAGTATTGACAAACTTTTATTTTATCCTATCTTTTTACTTTTAAATCTTCTCTTTTTTTTATTAAATTTATAGTCTTTTACCAAAAGTATATGTCAAATGAAGTATAAAAATAGTATTATGTCAAAAAGAAAAATAATTAAAGAAGATGAAATTAAAGAGCTGACAAAACATTTAGAAGATTATAAACATCATTACAAAATGTATATTAGGATTTTAGCCGTTAGAATGGTTAAACTAGGAGAATCAAGGACAAAAGTAGGTGAATATCTTCATATTAACAGACAAACAGTTGGAAAATGGGTTAGAATCTATGAAAAAGAAGGA
>JAFRKG010000174.1 GCA_017431845.1 Methanosphaera sp.
GACCAACTTGTATTTAACTTAATTTTTCTAGACATAATACTATATATGTACATCAATATATTTATCATTTTCTATGTCCAATACTATAATATATTATATTTGCTAGATATATCAATACTATTTTTAAATTAAAACATTTTATAAAACCAACAATCGTATAATTTATGAAATGATCTTCTTTTAAATGCCGAGTACTTTTTTTGTATTAAATCAGTCAAAATAAGAGTTATATTAATAAAAATAGAATTAATGTTAAATTAAAAATAATAAAAAAAAGAAGGATATTTTATTATGAGTTTAGATATACGCTTATTCCTTGGATAATTAAACTTAAACCAATTAATATTGCAGCATATAACGGTTGAGCCATTGACAATCCTGCAAGTGCAAATTGTATGATACCTAAAAGTATAATCATTATTGAAGTCAATTTAGACATACCAGGGGACACAATACCACTAATACCAGCTGCAATCATAATTATACCAATAATATAGAATTGTAATCCTATAATGAAGGATAATCCATTAATGGAAAACATGAATAGTAAACCAAATATTATTGCTATAATTCCAATAAGGAGATTTCTTGCTGAAAAATCAGTAAATATTAATGCTAAACCAAAGAATAATAAGCTTAGTCCCATCATAATGGATATTGTTCCAGTACTTATAATAGGGAATATAATGAAAATTAATCCTAAGATTATGGACAATATTCCAGTTACCTTATTTTGTTCCATAGCTTTTACCTCCATATTTTTTTATTATTCACTCATTTTTTAATGAATAAAATCATATGAAAAAAAAGCAAATAATTTATTCATATATAATAATTGTTTATAAAGGTATATTTATCTTTTTATGATTAAATACTGTTATTAAGAAATGTGGTGAAATTACTTTAACCCAAGTGTGAAATGTGTCAAAATATTATCTTCTTCAAGATTTTAATTTCATACATAGTAGCAGTTAATCTTGAATTAATGATTAAAACCTTGTAAAATGATTATCTGAAGAATACGTTAAATTAAAGTCTATTGAATGATATATGAATAGTGTTAATAATAATCAATTATCATTAATAAAATAATACATAAAAATATTGCTTTTTGTTAAAAAATAAGGAATATTGAAAAACCAAAAAATAGATTAGCACCTATAAAAAACTATTTCTCGTTTTTTATCTTCATAAAATAAAATAGATTAATTATATATGTTTCTACTAACAAACATATTTTATATTAGTAAATAATTACTTTTTACATAGTAAATTTTATTTTAGTAATCTTATGAATATTTAGTTGCTAGATTTAAATAATATAAATTATTGCCTTAAAAAGTAGTTATTTAGAAATATTTAACAGTAAAGTTCATTGAATGTTAAATATGATTATAGTTAATATGATAAAAGTTAACTTCATTAAATTAATTATTAATTATCTGATACAAAAAGAAAAAAGATAACGAAAAGGTACAAGAATTCTATTAAAACTTAGTAATATAACATTATCCCATTAGAAACTATTAAAATAACTTAATTATATTAGTAAATTATACTTATTATCAGTAATCTAACATATTTTTAAAGTTTTTGAAAAATACATAGAATAGCAACAATAACTTTTTTTCTTGTTTTTTTGTAAGTTAATTGTATTAATTTAATAAAAGGGGGTTGTGAATGGAAAATGAAAAAATTAGATCTTAGAAAACAAGAGGATGACACCCCTCGCAGAACATTAAATAGGGTGGATTTACAAAACCGTCGAAAAGAATCTGAACGTAAAATCTCAGACATAATTAAAAAAGATATACGTGGTTTTACAACAAATCCAATTGTAATGTTAGTATTGTTTGCAGTAATTATATTACCTTCACTGTATGGTCTAGTTAATATTTATGCTTGTTGGGATCCTTATGAAAATACTCACAATGTAGAATTTGCTATAGCTAATGAGGATTTAGGTTCTCAATATAATGGTGAACGAGTCGAAGTAGGGGCAAAAGTTATTGATTCATTGAAAGATAATACGAAATTTAAGTGGGTCTTTGTCACTTCAGATGAACTTCGACGTGGTGTCCATAATGGAACATATTATGCGGGTATGATTATTCCAAAGAATTTTAGTGAATCGGTCGTGTCGATAACCACTAATAAACCTCATTCAGCGGAATTGGAATATATTGTAAATCTAAAAACTAATCCTGTTGGAGCTAAGTTAACAGATGCTGCTTCTAAAGAAGTGTATAATAAGCTTAATGCTGAAATTGTATCATTTATTGATGTAGCTGCTTTGGAAAAGTTAGGTCAATTACATGATGGTTTAGAAAGTGGTGCAGATAAAATGGAAGATGGTGCTGATCAACTTTCAGCAGGAGCAGACAAAGTAGCTGACGGTGCAAACCAATTAACTGCTGGTGCAAACAAAGTAGCTAGTGGTTCTGATCAACTGGCAAGTGGTGCTAAAGCAGTTTCTACTGGAGCCAATACCATATCTGTTAATTCTGTGAAGTTAGCTAATGGTGCTGATCAACTAGCAAGCGGTGCAAGCCAGGTATCTGATGGAACACAACAAGTTGCTGATAAATCAAATGAAATATATAAGATTTACCAGAAAATTAAAGAAGCTCTAATTGGTAGTGTAGATGTCTCTAAATTAGCAGATGATGTGGATAAATTAGATTCTGATACTTCAAGAATTGCTGCTGAGCTTAACGAGTTAGATAAGGACACATATAATCTTTCATCTAATGCATTAGTAGTATATGGTGGAGCATATAACTTATCAGATAATGCTGCAGAATTAGCAGTTGAAGCAGACAATATTTCACTTAGAACACATAATGTTGCTAATAGATTTAATGATTTATCTAATCAGATTTCCCAGTTAAATGAAGCTGTTAAAAATGGTGAATCCACCGCAACAATTAAGGAGCTTTTAGAAAGAATTGATAAAGGTATGAATGATACCAACACTAAGTTAAATGATTTGAATACTGGTGCACATTTAGTATCTGATGGTTCTAGTAGTGTTGCTACTGGAGCAAATCAACTTGCTGATGGAACAAGACAGTTAGCTCAAGGTTCAGACCAGTTAGCTAGTGGAGCATCTGAACTTTCTAGTGGAGTGCATGTTTTATCAAATGGTACTGTTGAATTAGCTAGTGGGGCAGAATTATTAGGTTATTCTTCTGCGTCTGCATTAAGAAATGCATCTAATGAGATTGGTTTTGCAGCTGAACAATTATCTGCAGTATCAGAGATTAATCAGGATGATGCTAGTGATTATTTCTTCTCACCAGTAGTCCTTAAAAGACATGAGGAATTCCCGACGAATAATTATGGTTCTCAGGTTGCACCATTTTATATTGTATTATCTATGTGGGTTGGTGCGCTAGTTACTAATGTGATGTTAAAAACAGGTACTAGTGTAGGTACTGAGTATAAGCCACATGAAATGTACATTGGTAAATTAATGTTATTTAATATTATGGCCATATTAAAAACAACGGTGACACTAATTGGAGCTGGTATTTTTGGAATTGATATTTCAAATCTGTTAGTATTTGTGTTCTCATGTTATTTTGTATCTGTTGTATTTATGACTATTGTTTATTCATTAACATCCGTGTTTGGTGATGTTGGTAAAGGTATTTCAATATTGTTATTAGTATTTCAAATATCGGGTACGGGTGGTATTTATCCAATTGAGATTATGAGTGAACTTTTCGGATGGATTTATCCTTATTTACCGATGACTCATGCTATAACGATTGTGAGAGAGTCCGAGTTGGGATTAATTTGGGCTAATTATTTGCCGTCGTTTGCATTCCTGTTAATATTGGGAATTGTGGTTATTTTATTATCCATTCTTCTTAAACAAAAATGGGATAAACGTACTAAGTTTTTCGAAGAAAAACTTGAAGAATCGGACTTATTTAATTAAAAGTAGTGGATTTATCCAATACTTTTATCTTTTACTATTTTTTGTACATTTTATTTGTGTGTTAATTAATGTATTTTTTTTGTTTTTGTTGTTGTTTACAAAAGATATAAGTATTACTTTTATAATAATTAGTATTAATAATGTTATGATTGAAATTATATTAGCAATAATTATAGGAATTATATTAGGAACAATTACTGGTTTAACACCAGGATTACATGTAAACACAATAGGACTAATCATTTTCTCAATATCTGATAAGATTCTGAACCATACCACACCACTAGTATTATGTTCATTTTTTGTTAGCCTATCATTATGCCATGCAATGCTTGAGTTTATACCATCATTATTACTCAGTATACCTGATGAGGATACTGTTCTAAGTATTCAGCCAGGCCACAGATTATTATTCAAGGGCCAGGGGAGAAGAGCCATAAGACTTGTTAGTTTTGGTGGCTTCTTATCAATCATAGTACTTGTAATGTTAATGCCCATATTAATAATGTTTTTACCAATAATTTATAACTTGTTAAAGGATTATATTGGTTATCTATTATTATTTACAATGATAATCTTTTTAGTATATACTAATAGTAAAGAAAAACGTGCAAAAAGTATTTTAATATTTTTAGTAGCAGGAATTTTAGGTTTTTTTGTTTTACAGAGCAACGTTGGAAGTAACCTTGCACTGTTAAGTATATTATCAGGACTTTTTAGTGTTAGTAATTTAATATATACTGTTAATAATGATTCACATATCCCACCACAGAAAGAAGAAAAAAGTTTTTTAGTGGATAATAAGTTCAAGAGGTCTGTATTTGCGGGCAGTATTACTGGTTGTGTTTTAGGTTTACTTCCAGGTCTCGGACCTGCACAGGGAACTCTTATTGCTCAGAGCCTTACATTAAATAAGGATGTTAGTCCAGAAGAGTTTATTATTACTAATAGTGGCGTTAATATTTCTGACACACTGTTTTCTCTGATAGCTATTTATTTAATTAATAATCCTCGTAGTGCTATTAGTGTGTATGTTAGCAATATTCTTAGTGAAGTAGAATTGATTCATATAATATTTTTCATATTTGTATGCTTGATTACTGTTTCAGTATGTTGTATGTTGTCTATAAAAATAGGGGATTGGATGATTGATCATGTGTTAAAGATTGATTATAAGAAGTTTAACATTTTTATTATTATTTTGATTTCATCCATTCTGGTATTTTTCACCATTTGTAATAATGGCTGTTTATGGTATGTTATTTTATGTTATGTGACTAGTATTTCATTGGGTTTAGTTTGTAATGTATTGGATTTAAGTAAAAGTAATTTAATGGGTGTTTTGATTGTTCCCTCAATACTGACTTATCTGGGAATTATATGATAATTACTTCATCACATATTTTTTCTAGTGCTTCTGTGTATTTTTTTGTGTCTATGCCTGGGAATGTGTCTATGATTCCAATGTTGTATTGTTTTTCTAGTTTTTTTGTAAGTTCCAGTATGTTTTCATTGTATATTTGATATTTTTCTTTTGGTATTTGATTTATTTCCAGGTTTGTTTTTAGTGATTCTATTGATTCAGGATTTATGTCGTTGAATGTTACGTGTGTTGCATTTTTTTGTAGTGCGTATATTCCTAGTGTTCCGGGTCCGCTCATTGCATCCAGTACTGTTGGGTTTTCATATTTTTCCAGGGTTTTTCTTAGTTGTTCTATTTTTGGTGATTCTTGTTTTGGATATTCTATGTGTTGTTTGCTTTGTTGTTTGTATAGTATTATTGGTCCTTTGTCTGTGTTTTGTATGTCACAGCGTATGTCGCATCCTACTAGTAAGTCGTAGTTGTTGGTTTTTGTGTTTTCATCTAGTTTTCCTGCTGTTGTTTGTGTGTCTCCTTTGATGATTGCTTTTATTTCTGGTACTTCTGTTTTGATTTTTTTGGCTGTTGTTTTGTCGGTGTTTGTTGTGATGAGTACTAGTGTTTCTTTTGATAGGTATGGTAGGTGTTCGAGGTATGTTGCTGGTGTGATTAGGGGTGTTCCTGTTTTTCTTATGGAGCTTGTTTCTGGCATTTGTTTGTTTTCTATTAATATTTTTAGTGTGTGTGCCATTACTATGTCTATGTGTCTTTTTCCGCATTGTGTGCATTTTTTATAGTTTTTGTCTATTTTTTCTAGTTTGATTTGTCTTTTTAGTGGTATTGCTTTTTTTAAGGTTTTTGTATGGCATTGTGGGCATGCTTTGTATAGTTTGTCTATGTTTTCTAGTAGGTTTTGTTTTGTTTTTATACAGTTTGTTTTACAGTTGCATTTCATAGAATTATATATGCGTTTAATTGTTATTTATTTGATTTGTTGTGTTGATTGTGTTTTTTTTATACTATTAGTAATACTTTTATATCATTAGTGTAATACATATGTATGTTAATATTATTATGAAATTAGAAAAAAACTTACCAATATACAATACAAAAGAAAAAGAACAACTATCCCAAAGAGAAAAAGAAAATTATGAAAAATTAAAAGAAGAAATAATTGAACTGCAAATAAACAATAACTCCATAAATTTAGAATCTGAAGAAATCAGTCAATTAATAAAAGAAAAACCATTTGAAACTAAAAAACTAATTAATAAATTAAATAATGATTTGAAAGGTTATGGAAAAATTGATGTACTGTTAAAGGATGATAATCTTGAAGAAATCATGATAATAGGCAACAATAAACCTGTATACACTTACCATAGAACACATGGTATGATGATAACCGACATCACACTAACAGAAAATGAGATTAGACAAACAATAAACAAAATTGCAAACTTTATTCAAAGAAAGATTGATAAACAGACACCAATACTTGATGCAAGATTACCTGATGGAAGCAGAGTAAACGCCACCATCCCACCTGTAAGTGCCGATGGACCAACTTTAACTATTAGAAAGTTCAAGAAGGATCCACTCACAATATTTGATCTGATAAAAAACAATACCCTTAGTGCTGAACTTGCAGCATTTTTTTGGGTAGCAGTTGATGGATTAAATGTGCGTCCATCAAATATTATTATTGCAGGTGGTACTGGTTCAGGTAAGACAACTACTTTAAATACTGTTTCATCTTTTATTCCAAGTAATGAAAGAATTATAACAATAGAGGATACACTTGAATTACAGATTCCACATGAGCATATTATTAGAACTGAGACTCGTCCTCCCAATATTGAGAACAAAGGCGAGATTAACATGAATGCATTATTGAAGAATACTTTAAGACAAAGACCTGATAGAATTATTGTTGGAGAAGTTAGATCAAATGAAGCTGTTACACTTTTTACTGCACTTAACACGGGTCATTCAGGTATGGGAACCTTGCATGCTAATTCCACCCAGGAAACATTGACTCGTTTGGTTAATCCTCCGATGAATGTTCCTCAGATTATGCTTAATTCATTGGATTTTATTATTATGCAGAATCGGTTGTTTCATCCTGAAAAAGGTCCTGTTAGGCGTATTACTGAAGTAGCTGAGGTTGTTGGAAGTGAGAATGAAACTGTTCAGCTTAATAAGATATTTGAATATGATTATAATAGTGATAAAATTAAGTATGTTGCAATATCTTCTAATGCTTTGAATGAGATTGCTTCTATGAAGGGTTTGTCTTATAAGGAGGTTATGGATGAAATCAGGGAACGTGAAAAATATTTACTAAAAAATTGTGATAATAATTTGGGTGACATACATCAGGATAAGAAAATTATTAACAATTACTACAAGTAAGAATATACTTGAATTTATGATTGATTAAAAATAGTTATGTTAAGAGAAGTGTTTATTAAAATAGGTTCAATTACTATTATAATCAGTAGGAGAATCTTTGGAAAAAAAGAAAATAACCAAAAAAATAATACAACAAACATCAAAACAGAAACATTAAAAGAAATAATAAAACAAAACCAAGAAAATGAAACAAAAAGAAAAATAAACCCAAAATACGTGACACCAACACTATTCACAATAACACTACTAATCATATCAAGAAACAGTCAAATAATACTAGAAATACTAATACTAATCATAATAATAATCCTATTTAAAAAAAATCTGCCAAAAATAAAAGAAGAAA
>JAFRKG010000175.1 GCA_017431845.1 Methanosphaera sp.
GTTTTTAATTTTTTTTATGAAGAGTAATAACGTTGAATTTTAAAAAAAAATATTATGTTTTTATTTTATAAATTATATGAAAATTTCCTACATCTATGTATTAATTTATTAGCTTTATTGAGTCTATTTTATTTATTGAAGATATTTCATTTATGTTTTCAGTAAATAAATAATATCATTTTGTTAGATAAGAAATATATTGTTTAAGTTCTGATATCTTTGTGTTCAAGGCTTAAAAATTAAGTATTGAGTTAATTCATTCTTTAAAGAGTATGAAAAAATAATAATTGGAGGTTAAAGTATGTTAATTTTTTTGGAGTATGTTTTATTATTTGTTACTATTTTTAATGTAGTATAACCTTCATATTCCCCGGTTATGTTAAAAAGAACTTCTGATAAGTTATCTGTTAATGTTCCATTGAATACTAATTTTCCATCAAGGTATATCTGTATTGTTTGATTTGTGAAATCGTGTGCGAAGATTTTGTTTATTGTATTTATTGTTATAATTGTTCCCTGTCTGTAATATTTGTTTAATGATTTATTTCTTGTTATTTTTTGTGTTTGATAATGTTGTGTTTTGTGTTTAATTATATTTGTATCCTGTTTGTTTTTTATTTGAATATTTTTATTTTTATTGTCTTGTGTTAAAGGGGATGTTGTTTTTTCTATGTCAGTGCTGATATTAATGGAATTTTTGGGTTTGTTGTTTGTTTCATCGTTTATGATTACTTCCATAATACTTTGTGATGGGATATAATTTGGATGTATGAATGTTGCAGTACAATCATAGGTTCCATTGGTTATTGTTTCAGGTATGTTTATTTTGATGTTTTGTGGATTTTTTGTCATGTTAATTATTGTTTCGTTGTTTAGGAAGTTTATTAGTATTTTTCCGTTTTTTGGATTTACGTAGCTGCTGTTTTCATCCAGTATTTCGTATTGTGTGCTAATTGTTTCTCCAGGCTTTACTATTATTCCATCATATGATCCCCACATTTCTGAGTATTGTAGTCCAGGTATGATGTTTCCTCTGTTTTTATAGATTGCTGTGTCTTCATCAGAGTATATTGGATAATTTTTATATGATCTTGTTGTTGTAATATAGTCCTGGTTTGTGTTGAATGTGATGTTTAGTTCATCTATTTTGTTTATTGTATAATCAGGGTATTTAATTTCTAATTTTTTATTGTAATTGTAATTGTTTTTTATTGTTTCATCATCTTTTGTTAGTAGTATCTGTATTTTTCCGGTTAACTGGTTATTTTGTGTGTCTGTTATGTTTATGCATAGTTTTGTTTCTTTTGCTTCGTAGTATACATTTATTAGTGGTATTTGTTTAGTGTCATCGTAGTACGTTAGGAATTCTGTTAATGCTTCTTGTATTTTGTTGTTTTTGATATTTGCTGGTTGATTAATGTATTTACCCAGTGCAGGATTATATTGTAATTCCCATGTGTTACATGTCTTATTGGTGGATATGTCTGTATAATGATTGTTTATTCCTATGAAATTAATTTCTTTATCTATGCTGTCTTTTCCGATTATTGTGTTGTTTGCAAGATATACTTGGGGACTTACCCCATCCAGGAATAGTTGTCTGTGTTCTTCTACGAAGTAGGGTGCTATGACTTTTGAAAAGGTTGTGTTAATTATTATAACTTTTGAGTCAAATACGTTGTTTATTACCCAGTTATCTAATGGGTTGTATATGATTTTTGAGTTGGTTATTGTTACTTCAGGTTTTATTTTTTGATTTTCTTTTTCTGAGTTTATTATATGGAAGAGGTTGTCTTTGTCGATTTTTGTGTTGTTGATTAGTAGTTTTCCATTGTTTGCAAATTCTTCATGTGCATAGTTATTTTCGAATATTGTGTTATTTATGTGTGTTATGTAATTGTTAGTGATTGTTGCTCCAGATATTGTGTTGTTTATGATTGTGGAATTGTTAATTATTAATTTATAGTTGTTTGTGATGTTTATTCCTGATGCATTAGTGGGTGTTTCTTTATTGATTATGCTTCTTTTTTGTATGAATGGTTCATGGTATGTGTCGCCTTCAGTATCATATAATGAGTCCACTACGTTGTAATCACAGAGATAATCTGCATTTAATCCTGTTTTGTATTTGTTGGTTAATTGTACATTGTTTAAGCATAATAGTCCATTGTTGATTATTTTTGCCTGTGTTTTTCCTGTGTGGTTTAATGTTAATGAGTTTATGGTTAGTTTTGTGTTTTTTGCTACGTTTATTTCTATGTTTCCTGTGATTGTTTGGTTGTTTCCGTTGATTGTTAATTCTTTTCCTGTTTTTGTCATGTTTACTTGGAATTTGTTGTAGTTTCCTTCGTTTAATTGTATTGTTGTTTGTTTTTGTTCCTGATTTTCTATTGTATGTGTTAGTTGTTCATGGTTGTTTACTTGTATTTGTGTTTGGTCTGCTGTTGTATTTGTTGCATGTATTGTGCTTATGAGTATTAATGTTAATAATATTGTCATTAGGATGTGTTTAGTTTTCATATTTTTTTACCTCCTTTTTAAATCAATTAATAAAAAAAATATAATTCAATGGGTTGAATTATTGTTTAATTATCTATTTCTATTTGACTATAATTTTTGTTGTTTTATATTTTGTTAAATCTTGTATAATTTGATTAAAAAAATAGAATTTTTGAGGGGTGGGGATGTTTATGAAGTAATACTTTTTTTTTATTCTTCTATGAATTCTAGTTCGAAGAGTATTGTTGGGTATTCTAGTTCGAAGTTTGTGAGTACTTGTGGGTGTACTTCTCCGAAGTATCCTTGTAGTGTGAATGGTGTTTTTGGGTCTTGTTTTTCTACTGTTATTTTTGCGCTTCTTCCTTTTATGAATACTGGGTCGTCGTTGTCTTCTAGTTTCATGTTGAATCCTAGGTTTTGTATTATTGATTCCATGTATGATTTTATTGTGGTTAGGTTTGCGTTGGATGATATTTCTGCTGCTGCTAGTTTTTTGATTGTTTTCATTTTTGTTTCTTGTGTTTGGTCTATTATTGCTACGTCTCCGATTTCGAAGATTTTTTGTGGTAGTTCTTCGTGTTTGTTGTCTTGTAGGAATTCTAGTAGGCTGTTTATTAGTGTTTGTCTTATCATTGTCCTGTCTTGGGTGATTGGGCTGGCTACTGTTACTGGTTGGTCTGTTATTTCTCGTCCTAGTTTGGTGTAGTGTTGTTCTTGGCTTGTTAGCATTAGGCTTTTGGTTTCTGTGAATCCTAGTCCTATCATTATTTGTTCTAGTATTTTGTCGAATTCTCTTTTTGGGTCTGGGTTTGCTATTGTTGAGAATGTTGGTAGTTCTGCTGGTAGGTCGTTGAATCCGTATCCTAGTGCTATGTTTTCTATTATGTCTACTTCGTGTAGTATGTCTATCCGGTATCTTGGTACTGTTACGTGTACTGTTTCTTCATCTATTTTTTCTGCTTTGAATCTTGTTTTTTCTAGGGTTTTTATTATTTCATCTGCGGTTAGGTTTAGTCCTATGTATTCTGTGGCGTGTGATACGTGTACGTCTATTTCTTGTGGTTTTAGTTGTGGGTATGTCTGGTTTTCTTGGTCTGTGTATTGTACTGTCATTTCTTCGATTGTGACTCCTTTGTGTTCTGCGAGGTTGCTTGCTATGATGTTTACTGTGTTTGTTACTGCGTTTTGGTCTGTTCCTGTTACGTCTATGAAGAGGTTTGTGGTTTTGTTGGTTAGTTTTGTGTGTTCACTGTTTATTATTGGTGGCATGCTCATTATTCTGTTTTTTGCGTCTACTATTAGTGGGCAGTATTCTTTGTCTTCTAGTAGGTGTGCGTATTTTTTTCCTTTGTCGTGTTCTTGGAGTATTTGTTTTAGGGTTTGTTCTTCTGTTGTTTCTAGTGGTATGAATTTGTCTTTGTCTGGGTTTCCTGCTTTGTATTGGAATGGTCCTTCTACTTTGTCTAGGTCGTGTATTCCTATTGCTACTTTTTTTCTGTCTCTTCCTATTACCCAGTGTAGGTGTTCCTGGAATTCCATGAGGTTTTTTAGTTCTTCTTCGTTTATTGTTATTCCTTTGATTAGGCATGTTGCTACGTATGGTCTTATTTGTTTTAGTTTTGGGTCTACGGTTATTGTTTCTTGTGTTTGTTTTATTGTGTATTCTGGTATTCCTGTTTCTATTTCGTAGTATCCTTTTAGTGATCTTACTATTCCTTCTATGCTGTAGTAGTCTGGCCTGTTTGGGAAGAATTCTGCTTTTACTTCTGTGTCTGTGTATCCTTCAACGTCACTTGATATCATTGGTAGTGTGTTGATTAGTTCTTCGTTTTCTAGTGTTTTTCCTAGTTGTTTGTATAATTCTTTGTATGTGAAATTTATTACGGGCATGTTATCATATTTTTCCTATTATTTTTTTTTGTTAAATTATTAGCATTATTTAGTATGGGGGGGTTATAGTGATAATATTATCATGAAGAATATTGATTCTATTACGAAGTGTAGTGATCTGTGTTGTATGCTGTTCATTTCTATTTCGAAGTAGTTGTGGAATACGTCGATTAGGAAGTGTATTGTTCCTGCGAGTATTCCTATTGTTAGTGATTGGAATACTAGTGATAGTATTATGAAGTGGAATATTGCTTCTAGTATTTCATGTATTATCCATGTGATGAATGGTGATTTGACATTGTTGTGTATTATTTCTCCGAGTATTATGTAGAAGTCACTGAATGTGTGCCATATTATTCCGTGTAGCATGTCGGAACATGCTAGTACTATTGCTATATAAAACCATTCGAGATTCATTATTTTTACACCATCCATTCTAAATTTTTTTATTGATTCTCATTTATACTAGTTTTATTTTTATCTTTTTTATATGTTAAATTTAATGTTTAAATATTTTTTGTTACATATATCATTATATAAGATATGTTGGTATATTATTATGTTAGATGGATTTTTTGATAAGATTTTATCTCTTAGTGGACGTTATACTCATTATAAGAGTGAATGTGCACGTTTGAATGATAAGTGTGAAATGCTTGAAAAAGATAATGACATTTTACGTGGCGAAGTTAAGGAATTATTATTAAGGTTAGATGTTAAGCAGGACAAGTTATATTCTCTTATTGAAGAGAATGAATTGGTTAATGATACTGATAAGATATTGGATGCTATGATTAGTATACAACATCATATGAATAATGGTTTTGATGAAAATATGAAGTTGTTGGAGTCATTGGATGATTCTATGATGCGTGTTGAGAAAAGTTCCAGTTATACTAATGTTAAGTTGGACAGTAAGTTTGATGAGAACAAGCGTTTAATAATGGATGAAATTGTATGTAACCTTAAAAAATAATCCGTCATATTTTTTTTAGATGAAAATATTAACAATGTGAAAATATTATATAGTGATAAAAAACAAACAATAAAACATAAAGGAAGAAGAAAACCATTAACCACAAAAACACGAGGAATGAATAATAAAAAGGAGAAATGAGTCAATGAAACCACCATGTGAAATAGTAGTATGGTATGTAATACCATCCATAAGATCAAAACTAGCAAAGGAACTGCTTAAACTGGGAATGAAACAGAAAGACATATCCAAACTATTAGACATAACACAACCAGCAGTAAGCCAATACATCAGTGACAAAAGAGGCCATGAAATAGACTTCGATCCAGTGGTAGAACAATATATAAAAAATATGGCAAAAGACATGACCACTGGAGACCTACAACCAATAGACCTCATACCAAAATTCTGTCACATATGCAAAACAATAAAAACACAGGAAGTACTCTGTCAACTACACAAGGAAAAAGTACACATACCCGAATACTGCAATGTCTGTATGGGCAGCAAATCTGGACTAAGCATAACAGAACTACACGACTAAAAATAAAAATTAACCCCCAACAAATATCTTTTTGAATAAATATACCAAAACTTTATTAAAATATGAAATCAAAATTTATTTTATTATACTATAAATCTTTTAATTGACAATTTACCCCTTATTTTCCAAAGTTGTATATAAAAAGGAGTATGCAACCACAAATTATAATTTTAATCGGATCAAATGTTTATTAACTTTTAAAAGATTATAAAATTGTATAATTTTTTTTTATTAACAAAATCCTCAATATACATTAAACCAAACATAAAAATAATATAGATTAATATACAAAAGTAGTTTTAGATAGAATTAATTTAGAATAATATAAATTAAATATATGCTTTTAGAATATTTATAAAATAACATGAAATGTACAAATTAATCAATAAAAAAAACCAAGTATAAATTTAATAGGATATATTAATGCCAATTAGAATTTATATAAAAAAAAATAATTTAAATCTTTTTTGAATATAAACATCACAGCAAATATAAGTATACTATTAAAGAAAAAATGTGATATAAAATGACATATCTTTCAATAATTATTTCACAGACAGACCTTGAAACTTCCCAGATATTAGAAACTCTAAAATCATTAGAAACACAAACATTCACAGATTACGAAATAATAGCTTTAAACACTCTAAAAACATCACCCCACTTCAAAACATATGACTCCCATATAAAAAACAAAATAATTTACACCAACACTAAAAAAATATCACCGAATATAAAAAATGCTAAAGGAGAATATATCTTATTCTTAAATGAAAATTACCAATTTTATTCAGAAAACACATTACAAACATTCACCAACATGCTAAAACAGGAAACTCCAGAATTATTACATTCAAATGAAAATACTCAAAACAACACACTTCCACTAAACAATCTCCTTTATAACACTTTCTATAATAATAATTTCATAAAAAACATTACAAGCGATTTAAGTTTTAACACTCCCTTTTTAAGTTTATACTTTGGAACCGACATAATAACTAATCTGAATAATTACAAAATAACCAGTGAGAAGTTAACAAAAAATTTTCAAAATAATATACTATTATCTTTTAATAATAATCAAGAAATACATGATTACATCAAATGCATCAAATACGTATTATATAACTTAAAAAAATGTTCTAAACAGGATACCATTTATGATTTTTCAAAGAATCTACCAGAAATAAACTACGAAAACATACCACCCCTTTCAAAAAAAGAATTACAACAAATAAAAAATAAATTAAAAGAAATAACAACCATAATTTCTAATAAAAACAATAAAACCACACAATATTATATATCAAAATACTTCAGAACATTCTATGACCTATTATATAACAATAATACAAACTTCGAGGTATTAATATCAGTGCTAATACCTACATACAATGTAGAAGAGTACATAGATGATTGCCTTACCAGCCTTATTAAACAAAACCTAAAAGACATTGAAATAATATGTGTAGATGATATATCAACAGATACAACACCAGATATAATCAAATACTACCAAAGAAAAGATAATCGGATAAAATATTACCAGTTAAAGGAAAAACAAGGCTCTGGTGGATGTAGAAACTATGCACTAACAAAAGCACGAGGTAAATATATACAGTATGTGGACTCGGATGACTTCCTAGATCTAAACGCACTAAAAGAATTATATGAAATAGCAGAAAGAGAAAAAATACAAATATTAATGTACAAAGCCACATCTTATAATCATAATGAAAATAAATTCTTCATTGAAAATTATTATGATATGAAAGAACTCAGTCATCACCTAAATAAACTGATGGGTATTAAGGAATATGATTCAGACATATTTAGGACGGCAGTAGTACCATGGAACAAGTTATACCTAAAATCATTTCTAACAAGTTTAAATGTTAAATTTCCTGAACACTTAATTCACCAAGATAGTCCCTTTTTCTTTGAAACAATGATAAACGCGGATCGAATATATTTTATAGAAAAATATTATTATAACCATAGACATAGAGAAAAGTCAATAACAACACTAAAAAATCGTATAGAACTAGGAACAATAGAAATAATAGAAATTAAACTAAAAGTATTCCTCAAATACGGATTATATGATAAATATAAAGAACCGTTACTAAACATAAACTTTCTTACATTCGGTTATCGATATTCGTTTATAAATAAAGAGTATCGCAAAGAATTTTATGAGAAATCCAGGATTAAACTAGAAAAATTCACAAACGAATACGATTTAAAAAATGATTTAAAGACATGTCCCAATCCTAAGAATAAGAAATTATATGAAATTTTTATGACATGTAAAAATTACAGAGAATTTGACTTAAAATATAAAGAAATTTATTAAAGGTGTGACCAAATGGAAATCAAATCAAAAATAGGGGAAAAAATATTATTAAACAGTAACAGTTACCAACATTACATGCAACAATACCAAAAACAAATCCAAGAAATAAAAAAACAACAACAAACAATAAATAATCTAAAAAAAGAGAATCAACAATACCAAAAAAATTTAAAGAAAAAAAACAACCAAATAAA
>JAFRKG010000176.1 GCA_017431845.1 Methanosphaera sp.
ATCCTACAGTTCTATTCACATCAGCTAAGATTTCGTCACGACCCTATGTTTCACGATTGAAAATAATTTCCTGACCATATGTCTTTTTATATGCTCGGGCAATACATAATGCAAAGTATTCTTCTTCAGATAGGTTTAACAAATTATCTGCATCATAAGTGATATTTTTAAGCTTGAAATTGAAGGATTTGGCTTTAACTTTAATATCTGAATCGTCTAGAAAACTGTTAATTTTAATCAAATGTTGTTTTTCTTCATCAGTAATATTTTCAACTACGTTTTTTACATCCTTCACCCAGTATTTGTATGGATAAGACCTCATGAGATTGATTTTTTCCCCATTTAATAGTTTAAAGTAAATTTGAGTTAAATCAACCAGCAGATTATTCCAGCTAAGACCATCAATAATCAAATGATGAATAACAATAATGAGATAATTTTCATTTTTGTAGTGGATTATATTGATATCGATTAATATGTTAGTTATATTTATATTTTGGATGGATTCTATTAGAATATTTTTCATATTCTCATCGAAATTTTCTGATATAACATGTTCATTGATATCACAAATACGTGTATTGAGTGGTAAAATTTCTTGAATAGGATTATTGTCTTCATCAAATTTATAAACTGCACGCAACATATCATGAATATTAACTAATTCATCCAAGGAGTCTTGTAAAATAGTTATATCCAAATTTCCATTAATTTTTAAAACAAATTGTTGTGTGAAAGTATTTTCATTAATTTGATCAAAGAAATAACTCTGAATAGGGAGTAAATCTACTCTACCTTCTATGTGTTCATATGATTGAGGTGAATTATCAATTTTAACATGTTGTGATATTAGATAAGGAGTTTTATAAGACAATATGTCCTTTGCAGAACAGGAAATATGGTACTTTTGAAGAGAAGAAACCATTCTAATTGCAATAATAGAATCTCCACCAAGTCGAATAAAATCATCATACAAACTTATTTTTTCCAATTGGAATATTTCTTTAAACACATCCACAATAATCTGCTCAATTTCAGTTCTCGGAGCAATATACTCTACCTGCAACATGTTTAAATCCACATCAGACAATGCTTTTATATCAATTTTACCGTTAACCGTTAATGGTATTTCATTTAATTTAACAACAAATGAAGGAATCATATAATCCGGTTTATTTTCACCCACATATTCACACACAGATTCCATTAATTCATTTTCATCAATACCCTGAGATACAACATAAGCCACAAGTTCATAATTATTATTATTTTTAATAGTTTGAACAGTAACATCTTCAACATAATCCAATTCACGAATTATAGATTCAACCTCAGATAATTCTACACGATTTCCTCTAATTTTAACCTGTTTATCACGACGACCTATAATACCCAGTGTACCGTCAGGCAAGAATCTAACAATATCCCCTGTTTTATAAATACGTTCATAGCCTTCATCATTATCAAATGGATTATCAAAGAATACTTTTTCATTTTCGTCTTCACGATTTAAATATCCAGGAGTTAATTGATGTCCGGATAAATATAATTCTCCCACTGCACCTAAAGGTACACGACGATGTTCATTATCAAGAACATAACCTTTCACATTATTGATAAAATGACCAATACTAGAGTTATCAATACGTTTATTTGCAAAAATACTGGTTGATATTGCCAGATTTTCTGATGGACCATATGATTCAAATGGACCAATAGAATCCGGCGCATTTAATTTACCTAATTTCATACCACCGAAACATAAAAGTTTAATGGACGTTTCCATTTTACTTTCAGCAAATAATTTACCAACCTGACTAGTAATGTAAGTGTGAGAACAATTATGTTTAATATAATACTTATTTAATTCTTTTAAATCAAGCCTAATATCATCTGGAACAACATATAATGAGCCCCCAGTGATTAGTGGAGAGTATAATGCATGTGTATGCATATCAAATACATATGAACAATACATACCATAAACATCAGCAGCAGTAAAATCCGTCTCTTCCACATACCAAGAAACAAAATTATTTATTGCTTTACGGCTAATTAAAACACCCTTTGGAGTACCAGTAGAACCACTAGTGTATAAAACACAAGCAATATCATTTTCATCAACCAAATCATAATTTAAATGATTAGAACTTTTTATATTACCTTCAGTAATGTTTGACACATTCAAAATTTCAATACCTAAATTATTTTCATCAATTATATCTTTAATACGTTTTTGTGTTTTGTCAGTTACTATAACTACTTTAGGTTGACTATCTAATAACATTACCAATATACGTTCATCAGGATAATCAATATCTATTGGAACATAAATTGCACCCGCAGTTAATACACCCAAACTTGCTAATAAGAACCACTCAGAACGGGGAACAAACAAAGCAACATAATCCTGTTTAACAACATCCAATGAATGTAATTCATCAGAAATTTTATTAGCAATATAAGCTCCCTCACCATGCGTATAATTTTGATTATTAAAGCCTACAAGAATATTGTCTGAACATCTAGACAAATTACTATCAAATGCATCTAAAATATCCCCATACTCAAGAGATTGTTCTGTCTGATTATAATGATTTAACAAATCAAGATCAGAAGAAGCAATATAATTAATTTCTGATAATTTATCAACAGACAACATTTGATTTAATATCATATTATAAGATTCAACAAATCTTTCTATTAATTTAATTGAATATACATTAGAATAAATAACTTTTACAAAATACTTATCATCATTTTTAATTATACGAAATTCCAAATCAGAATTAGTATAATATTCATCTGCCACATCATTATAAAAGTCAGGTATATACTGGAATAAAATTGAAGAATCTACATCGAATTTTTTTGCCAATTTTCTATATGGATAGAAATCATAATTGAAATCATTGTATGTTAAATTTTTTACATGTTCAATAAAAGAGGTTATATCTTTATTTTCACAATTAATTAGTAATGGTAAAGTATTAACATACATACCGATGGATTCATAGTTATTAAGTTTATCCCGTCCATTATCTAATATATTAAATAATGCTTTATCATCACCAGTAAATCTAGATAATGTATATGCAAAAACACTAGTAAATAATATGTTTTCAGTTATATTATTAGATTTTAAAAATTCTTTCACAACATCTTTTTGAATTGATGTTGTTTTTGTGTAAAATCCTGATTGATTATCTTTAACACAACTTAACAATGGCAATACTTCATTTGCTTCTGAAAGCATCTTTTCATAGAAATTTTCTGCATCATGGAATTGAGATGATTTTTGCATTTCTTCATCATATATAGTAGATTTAACAATACCATTATCTGTTTTCAATGTTTTATTTTCCAATATGTTAAATAAATGTTGTTTGAAGACAATACTTGAAAATCCATCAAATATCACATGATGGAAAACAGCAACTAAAATATTTTTATTATTTTCTTTAGTTATTAAAAAGCGTGATAAAGATTTGTTTAAATCAAAAGTTTTGTTCATAAAATCCATAATTTCTTTTTTATTGTATTGTATCGTATTGATTTCCGGCATATTACCCAATTTTAAATGGGGTGTGCCATCAATAAGTTCTATATGCGTTTTTATTATTGGGTGTGCATTAAATAATTTTTTTAAGGCATTTTCTACATCCTTAGCAGAATACTTTGATGGTATGCCAATTGTAAGCGGAACAATATATTGTTCATCTTTTTTATACTTTTCAATGTCCAAATAAACGTTCAATTGTGATTCATTCAACGGACACCCACTTTCCAATGTATATTTATTCCAACCATATTCTTTTTTTTCTTTGTTTTTTATGTGTTCATATGATTGGAGTGAATTATCAATTTTAACATGTTGTGATATTAGATAAGGAGTTTTATAAGACAATATGTCCTTTGCAGAACAGGAAATATGGTACTTTTGAAGAGAAGAAACCATTCTAATTGCAATAATAGAATCTCCACCAAGTCG
>JAFRKG010000177.1 GCA_017431845.1 Methanosphaera sp.
CGCATCACTCATAGGAGAATACCTCATAGAAACACAACTACACATACCAACCGAAGTAATACTAGCAAGCGAATTCGAATACTTCCAAAACACACTAGACGACCACACACTAGTAATATTCATAACACAAAGCGGAGAAACAGCAGACACACTGAAAGCACTAAAAACCGCCAAAAAAGTATCAGAAACACTGGCAATAGTAAACGTAGTAGGAAGCAGCATAACACGAGAAGCAGACCACGTAATATACACAAGAGCAGGACCAGAAATAGGAGTAGCAGCAACAAAAACATACCTAAGCCAACTAATATGCATATACCTGTTAGTTGCTCATCTTGGGGAAAACAATGAACTAATAGAGAAAATATATCATATATCAGAGTTAGCTGAGGAATCAATAAAAAGAGAAGAAAGCATTATAAAAATTGCTAAAAAATATAAAGCTGCTAAAGACTTCTTCTATATTGGCAGAGGATTTAATTATCCAACAGCACTTGAAGGTGCACTAAAACTTAAGGAAATAACTTATATACATGCAGAGGGATATCCTGCAGGAGAACTAAAACATGGTCCACTGGCATTAATTGATGATGGAATACCAGTAGTGGGAATATTACCACCAGGACCTAGTTATCCGAAAACTTATAATAATCTTCAGGAAATCAGGGCTAGAGGAGCTAATATGATTATCCTCGGATCAGAAGATGATACTCAGCTTGATGATATAGAGGATAAAATCGTGTTTAATCCAGAAATTGATGAGATAATAGCACCTCTGATTTACATCATAGATTTACAATTATTATCTTATCATATTAGTGTAGAGAAAAATATTGACCCAGATAAGCCTAAAAACTTAGCAAAATCTGTGACAGTTGTATAAAATGATAGTATGAAAAGAAAGTCTTATGGTGGATTAGTAGTAATATTGCTTGTTAGCATCATTGCTTTTGGTTTTGGTGCAGTTTTTGGAGTGGCTCATATTGGTGAAGAGTTTAGTAAAGAGATTCTTCCTACTTCTTTAACAACTTCTTCGGATATTGTGCAGGTTATTGATGAGAAATCTTTTGAGCCTGCGAATATTACTATTAAGTTCCAGACACAAACTACTGTTAAGAAGGTTAATAAAACCAGTTATAATTATACTAATAAGTCTACTGACCGGAATAGTTCTGATAAGAAGAAATCTAATGGTTCAGACAGTAGTAAAAAAAAGACTAATAGTAGTGATGATTAATTTAACCTCCCCACCTATTTTTTGTTTTTGAAAAAAAGATTATTTTAAGGGAATTATTTTATGTTTAAAACTAATATTACACCAAGAATTGGTGAAACTGATGCTTTAAGACATATTACAAACACTGCATTGCCTGTATGGTTTGAATATGGACGTAATGAATTATTTAAGATTTTTAATCCTACGAATGAATTAACATATAAGAAATGGAATTTAATATTGGTTCATATGGATTTTAATTATATTCGTCAAACTTATTTTGGTTATGATGTTGAAATTCGAACTTATATTACTAAGATTGGTAAGACTTCATTTACTGTTATGCATGAAGCTTGGCAGAATGGAATTTTACGTTCTAATGGTACTGCTGTTATGGTTTATTATGATTTTGTTAGACAAGAAAGTAATGTTATCCCAGAGGATATTAGAAGTAAATTAAAGGAACATTATATTAGTCCTGATGAGTTAGAGGAAAAAAATAGGAATGAAATGAGGAATAATAGGAAGGTTAGGGAATTTGATTATGTGGAATCTGATTTGTAGTTACATTTGGTTTCCCATTATGAAGTTTATTATGTCTTCTCCTGATGAACGGTTAACTATTGATAAGTAGGGATCATCTGATTTTCTTTTGATTATCAGTATATCGGATATGTTTCCTTCTTTTATGCTTATATCTTTTCCTAGTATTTTGAATCCGTTTATTGTTGCCATTTTTAGTATGTCGTATGCTGTTATCTTGTTTTTGTATGATGCTCTTACTGCTTTTAGTGCGTATTCCATTTCTCGGAACATGTCTGGCTGGTTGAACATTACGTTGTCTGTTCCTAGTGCTACGTCTATGTCGTTTTCTATGTATGCGCTTATTGGTGGCACTCCTACTGATAGCATTCCGTTTGATCTTGGGCATGATACTATTATTGGGCTTGTTGCATCTAGTAGTTCTAGGTCTTGTAGTATTGGGTGTGTTGCGTGTACTAGTGTTGTGAATCCTGCTTTGATTGCTCGTTCTATTTCTGTTTGGTTTGTTAGTTGTACTGATTGTTCTTGTAGTTGGTAGTATTCTGCTACGTGGATTACTGCTAGTTTGTCTTCTTGGTTGCATACTTCTGCTATTTGTAGCATTATTTCTGGGTCTACGTCTTGTACTCCGCTTAGTCCTATTCCGTCACAGTGTTGTAGTAGTTCTCTTGTTATGAGTCTTGCTTGTTCTGGTGTTGTTGTTGGGTCGTAGTATTTGTCGCTTCTTCCGAGTATGCATGCGTTTATTGGTAGGTCGTATATTGCTTTTTTTAGTTGGTTTATTCCTTTTATTCCTCCTTCTCTGAAGTCTATGAATGTTGATGTTCCGGTGTATAGCATTTCTTTTGCTGTTTCGTGCATTTCTTGGATTATTTCTTCGTCTGATGCTTTTCTTAGTATTTGGTGTTTTAGTCCGTTGGGTGGTTCTACTAGTTCTTGTATTGATAATCCGTCTCCTACATCTCGTGATATAGAGTCACCTATATGAATGTGTGCATTTATGAATGCGGGTGTTACAATACAGTTTGTAGCATCAATTATTTCACCTTCTTCATAGTTGGGTGATAGTTTAATTATTCGTCCTTCATCGTTTATTATCACATTTGTTTCTACCGGTTTAAGGTTATGTCCCATTAACACTAAACCATTCTTAATAGTAATCATAAAAAAAATCATCTCAAAAAAATAATAATCATATAAAAAAGTAGGTTAAAAAAAAATAGAAGCCAGAAAAGTTATTCTGCATAATCATTTAATGATTTAACAGTTAACTCATCATTACTTGCTTCTTCAATAGCATTTAACACCGCATTAGCTGCAGCAATAGTAGTAACATAAGGTATACCTAATTCAATAGCTAATCTTCTGATAATATAACCATCATCAGCAGATTGTTTACCACTAGGCGTGTTAATCAGGAATGCGACTTCACCATTAAGCATTGCATCACGAATATTAGGAGATCCCTGACTAACCTTACGTATAACATCAATATCAGTATCAGGTGCAGCTTCGGCAGTTCCCTTAGTAGCAATTAAATCAAAGCCTAACTCTTTAGCTTTCTCAGCAATAGCAGCTATTTTTGGTTTATCAAGATCTCTTACACTGAGGAATATTTTACCTTCAGTAGGTAAATTATTGCTTGCAGCCAGCTGAGATTTATAATATGCTAATCCAAAGTTCCTATCAATACCCATTGTTTCTCCAGTAGATTTCATTTCCGGTCCAAGAACTGAATCTGAATCAGGGATTTTAAGGAATGGGAATACTGATTCTTTAACTGCAACATGCTTAATATCTGCATAGTTAACTAGTTCAAAGTCTGAAAGTTTAGCACCTAACATTATTTTTGAAGCAATTTTTGCTATAGGTATTCCTATTGCTTTACTTACAAATGGTACTGTACGACTTGCCCTTGGGTTTGCTTCAATAATATATAATTTTGGTTCAGGATCCATTTTTATAGCATACTGTATGTTAATTAATCCTATAACACCAAGTCTTAATGCTAGTTTTCTAGTGTATTCTTCTACCTGTTCAATTATTTCAGGTGATACTGATTGTGGTGGAATTACACATGCTGAATCTCCGGAGTGAATACCTGCTTCTTCTATGTGTTCCATTATACCACATACATACACATCGTCTCCATCACATAATGCATCCACATCAAGTTCTATGGAATCTTCTAAGAATTTATCTACAAGTATTGGGTGTTCTTTTGAAACTTTCACAGCTTCTTTCATGTATTCTTCCAGTTCATTATCATCGTAAACTATTTCCATTGCTCGTCCACCAAGAACGTATGATGGTCTTACAAGCACTGGGAATCCGATTTTATGTGCTGCGTCTCTTGCTTCGTCAAGTGAGTTTGCAATACCATAATCTGCTTGTGGAATTCCTAAGTCGTTCAGTACTTCTGTGAACTGTTCCCTGTCTTCTACCATGTCAATGCTTTCGAATGGTGTTCCAAGTATGTTTATTCCTGCATTGTTAAGTGATTCTGCGAGGTTAATTGATGTTTGTCCACCAAATTGAACAATTACTCCATCTGGTTTTTCTTGTTCTAATACTGCCAGTACGTCTTCTTTGGTTAATGGTTCAAAGTATAGTCTGTCAGAAATGTCGTAATCAGTACTTACTGTTTCGGGGTTATTGTTAATAAGTATTGTTTCTACATTTTCATCTTTTAATGCTAATGCTGCATGTACACAACAGTAGTCAAACTCTATTCCTTGACCAATTCTTATAGGTCCGGCTCCTAGAACTGCTATTTTTTTATTGTTGCTTGTTTTCATCTGTGATGGTGAATCATATGTTCCATAGTAGTATGGTGTTTTTGCTTCAAATTCTGCTGCACATGTATCTACCATCTTATATTCTGGTGCTAGGCCGATTTCGTGTCTTGCCTGTGTCACTTCGTCTTCTGTTGTATCGAGTAATTGGGCGATACGTTTGTCGCTGAATCCGTATTGTTTGATTTGTCTGAATAATTTGGAATCTTTAAGTGCTTCTTTTCCTTGTTTTTGGATTTGTTCTTCACAGTTTACAATGTTTCTGATTTTGTTTAGGAAGAATGGACTTATCTTTGTAATGTCTGCTAATTCTTGGATGTCTCTTCCGTCTTTTATTGCAGAGTATATTTGGAACATTCTTTTATCTGTTGCATGTTCAAGGTCATAGTCTGTGTATTCCATGTATTCGAATGCTTCTTGATCTATATCTAATGATCTGATGGCTTTTTGTAATGCTTCTTCAATGGTTCTTCCTATTGACATTACTTCTCCGGTTGATTGCATTTGTACTCCTAGTTCTCCGGAGCTGGTTTTGAACTTGTCGAATGGCCATCTTGGTACTTTAGCTATTACATAGTCTACTGCTGGTTCGAATGATGCTGGTGTTTCTTTGGTGATGTCGTTTTTGATTTCGTCTAGTGTTAATCCTAGTGCGATTTTGGATGATACTTTTGCGATGGAGTATCCTGTTGCTTTACTTGCCAGTGCACTACTTCTACTTACCCTTGGGTTTACTTCGATTACTTTGTATTCTCTTGTTATTGGGTGGAGTGCAAATTGTATGTTACATCCTCCCTGTATTCCTAGTGCTCTGATTATTTTTATTGATGCGTTTCTGAGTTTTTGGTTGTCTTCATCGGATAGTGTTTGTGTAGGTGCTACTACTATACTTTCTCCGGTGTGTATTCCCATTGCATCTATGTTTTCCATGTTACATACTATGATGCATGAATCGTTTTTGTCACGCATTACTTCGTATTCTATTTCTTGCCATCCTAGAACTGATTCGTCGATTAGTACTTGGTCGTTGAAACTCATGTCAAGTCCGTGAAGAACTATTTCTTCGAATTCTTTTCTGTTGTTTGCTATTCCTCCACCGGTTCCACCGAGTGTGAATCCTGGTCTTACAATAACTGGGTAACCTATGTCTTCGACGGCTTTTAATGCTTCATCTAATGAGTTTACTGCATGACATTTTGGTATTGGTTCGTTTAGTCTGTCCATGAATTCTGCGAATAAATCTCTGTCTTCTACGTCTTTGATTGTTTGTATAGGTGAACCTAAAACTCTTACACCATCTAGGGCACCCATTTTATCCAGGTCTACTGCTATGTTTAATCCTGTTTGTCCACCCATTGTTGGTAGTATAGCATCCACTTGTTCTTTTTCTATAATTTTTGCTACCATTTCAGCATTTAATGGTTCTACATATACTTTGTCTGCAGTTTCTATGTCTGTTTGTATTGTTGCTGGATTACTATTTACGAGAACAGTTTCAATATTTTCTTCACGTAAAGATTTACATGCTTGTGAACCAGAGTAATCGAATTCTGCTGCTTGTCCTATTTGTATAGGTCCTGATCCTATAATTAATACTTTATTTATATCTTTATCCGTTGGCATATTTTTTAACTCCTCAAAAAAATAGTGTTATTATTATTTATTCCCATGATATTCTTTAATAGTGTTTACGAAATTGTCAAAGAACACTTTAGAATCATGTGGTCCTGGTCCAGCTTCTGGATGGTATTGAATACACATAATTGGTAATGTTTTGTGTTTGATTGCTTCTGGTGTTCCATCATTTAAGTTCACTTGAGTAATTTCCAGGTCGGTTTCACCAATACTTTCTGGGTCTATAGAGAAACTATGATTTTGTGATGTCATGTAGACTCTTCCAGTATCTAAGTGTTGTACTGGCTGGTTTGAACCTCTGTGACCAAATTTCATTTTATATATTTTTGCACCATATGCTAATGCTATGATTTGTTGACCTAAACATATTCCTGCGACAGGCATTTTTTCTGCTATTTCCCGGATTGTGTCCTGTATATTATCTACATTTTCTGGGTTTCCTGGACCACTAGATACTAGTACTCCGTCCACGTTCATGTCATAGATTTCCTGTGCGGTTGTTGTTGCTGGAATTATTGTTACTCCTACATCTTGTGCTACAAGATGGTCTATGATATTCTTTTTTACTCCACAGTCTAGTACTGCTACATTGTATTCTTTTCTTTCTTGAATTGTTTTAGGTTCTTTTACTGTGACTTTTTCGACTAGATTCATATCTTCTAGGCGTGGTTGTTCTTCCAGTATTTTTAGTAGTTCGTCATCACTTATTTCCTTGTTAGCAACAACTGCTTTCATTGAACCTAATTCTCTGATTTTTAATGTTAATGATCTTGTATCTATTCCACTTATTCCAGGTACATCATTTTCTTCTAAAAATTCAGATAATGTTTTTTCTGATTTAGGATGACAAGGTTCTTTGCAAACTTGTCTTACTACATATGCTTCGGCTTTAATATCTTCTGATTGATACCAATCCTTAGATACTCCATAATTTCCTTCTAATGGGTATGTTGACATCAATATTTGTCCTTTGAATGAAGGATCTGTTAATGCTGCAACATAACCTGTCATTGAGGTAGAAAATACAATTTCTCCGGCTTTTACTGTTTCTGCTCCGAAACCTTCACCTTCTAATATTGTACCATCTTCCAACGCTAATTTTGCAGTTCTTACCACTTTTTTAACCCCGATTATATTTTTAATAAGTATACTGTTATTAAATAACTAGCATTAATTTTTATTTTTTGATTCAAAAAAAATAAACTGAAATATTTTACAATTATAACAAATATGATTAAAACTATTTTATTTTATAAAAGAATAAACATACAATAATTGTACATAATATAACGGTACAAATATCATTGGATTAAATTATAAAAATTATATATAATCTTTTATAATAATAAAAGAGCTGTAAAACATTATTATAATATTATATTTTTAAATATTTTACAAGTTCATTCCTAATAATAATATATAGTATTCAATAATAAAAAAAAGTTTCGAAAAAAAATCAATTTTTTGAAGTTAATATAATAATTACTTCAAACACTGCTATTTTTTTAATTTAATAATTTGCATTATACTTAAAAGCATTAATTATTTAATTATATGAAGCAATAAAGCTGTTAGTTTCATCCAATACAGTACATGAAACCACTTCATCAATAGTAGCATAATAATGTATTAACAGAGAAAACATGGACAGTAATGAATACGATTTATAAATGCTTATTGAAAGTAAATAATTCTTGAACCTTATACTTTTATTGAATGTAAAACAAAGATACAATATACTATTAGGTTTCATTTTTATTATTTAACTATTATTTTTTAGGTTAATGTAATTATCCAATATTTATTTTTGGATGTGAAATCTTGATAATAATTATAAATAAATGTGGTATAAATGAAGGTCTTATTAAGATATTTTATTAAAACTCAGTGGAAGAAAATTGTTCCACTCATCATTTTCCAGTTTATTGCAACATTTTCCCAGTTCTACGGAATATATATTGTGGGAAAACTGCTGAATTTATCCCTAAAAGGAAAAGATCTGGAATTCTTGGGTTATTATGAAATAATTCTTATAGTTGCGACCATAGTAACTATACTGGCCATGCTGGCAGTTTATGCAATGTCGATGAACATCTCCTCATCCAGCGCATATAATATTAAAAAAAGAATGTTTCATATATACGCTAATGCACCCCTACGAGAAATTCATAAGTTCAGAAGCACTAGTTTGATTAGTCATGCAACCAGGGAAGTGTACAATGTAAGAAACTTTGTTTTTAATGTTCTTACTTATGTATCCATCATCCCATTTGTGTTTTTAGTATTATACCTGGATATTAGTTATCTGAGTTCCTCCCTAGGAATGATATATCTGATATTAATTGCAATGATCATAATCTTTGTCTATTTCATCCTAAGGTATGCATGTGATAAGTATTTCTGTGTAAAAAGAACATTTGCCAGAATCAATTACTTATTCAAACAGGGAGCACTATTAATTGATAACATACTACTGAATAACAAACAACAATATGAACAAGAACAATTTCAAGACGCAATAGAAGCATCATATACTGAAAGTATGCATTATTCTAAAATAACAAGTTATTTCTATCCGTTATTTTTAATAATATTTAATTTGTTCATAGTACTGATGGTACTCTTCACTAGCCAGGAATTAATAGTTGCAAATATGGACATAACAGAATTAGTAATCTTCTTCCAGTTCATACTGTTTACTTTAACAAGCATAAACCTATTACCCGCAATATTCAGTTCACTATCAGTGGCAAATGGAACAGCAAAAAGAATTGAACAAGTATTAGATATTGAATACACAGTTATAGAAAAAGATTACGAATATAAAAACAATAATAATCCGAACATAATCGAATTTAATAATGTGAACTTCAAATATGCAACAGATGATGTTATCAAGGATGTGACATTTAATGTTGAAAAAGAGTCAACAATAGCAATTGTAGGTAAAATTGCAAGTGGAAAATCAACACTATTATCACTCATACATGGATTATACCCTTGTACCAGTGGTGAAATAAAAATAGACGGTAATACAATTAATCAAATTAAAAGGAAAGACTTGAATAGTAAAATATCAGTTGCAACACAAAAAAATTTCCTATTTAATGATACAGTAAAAACAAACATTACCCTTAACGATGATTCAATAGACTTAGATGAAATCCGATTATCAGCAGAACTATCAGGTTTAGATAAATATGTTGATGACATAGATGACTTTTTACAGTACCAAGTCAACGAAAAAGGTGCAAATTTATCCACAAGCATAAAAAATAGGCTGAACATAATGCGTTGCCTAGTGAAAAAAGCTGACATATACCTATTTGATAATGTATTCACAACCTATGATGAAAACTCCCAGTACAAAATATTCAAAAAGATTAAAGAACATTTAAAAAATAAGACAATAATTATTGTAACAGACAACATTGAAATACTCGAAAACATGGATAAGATAATCCTGTTAGATGATGGAAAAATTAGTACTATAGGCACACATTCAGAATTAATAGAAAATTCAGAATATTATAAAAACCTGGTTAACAATGATAAGGGGATGTTATTATGAAGAAACTTGCAGATTATGAGGATTTTATAGATTTTCTAAAGGAACTCTTAAAGCCGCATAGCTTACGATTTATAATAATTATCTCATTACTACTAGTTCAATCCGTATGTGCCATTAATTTACCCCGAATACTAGGAAGAATAATAAACATGTTTGGAGAATATACTCCTGGAAGTACAATATTTTTCACACCAAAATTCACAAATCTCCTAATTGAGATAACCGTACTTATCCTGATAACATATATTCTTAAAACAGTCATAACATACATTACATACCCAGTAAGTGATAAGATCACATTAGGATTACGTCAAAGAATTGAAAAGAAAGTTCAGAAAATAAATTACAAGTACTTAAATGACACCCCATCCGGAGAAGTAATGACAAGAATCAATCATGATACAATGATCATACGAGGATTTATAGGTGTTAAACTATCAACAATAATCTCTAAAATATTGTTACTAATAATGGCTGTAGTGATGATGCTAATCATCGACTGGGAATTAACCAAATGGTACCTGTTAATAATGGCCGTGACACTTATATTAATTGCCCTAATCAACAAGTATGCTATAGATTACGTGAAGGAATCACGGGAGTATATGAGTAAACAAATATCCATAATAGGAGATACTTACCTGAACAAAACGGTTGTGAACACAAATGATAATAAAGGCTATTGTGAAGAAAAATTCGACCAGATAAACAAACTAGATAAAAAAGCATACAATAACACAACCAAAAAAATGATTATATTAGAACCAATAACATTATTCATGTCTAACCTTGTATACATTCTAATATATGTAATTGCAATAAGCATGTTATTTGATAAAACAATACAACTTGAAATCGTGCTGGAATTAATATTATACGGACAGATTATTATAAATCAACTCAAATACTTCGGAAAAATTATACGAGAAGTACAGGTAGCATATACTAGCTTCCTAAAAATCTATGAATTACTGCACATACCAGAACAGGAAGAAACATTAGAAAACAAAGAGAACATATCCAATGGAGAAATAGAATTTAGAAATGTATCATTCAGTTACGATAACAAAAAAGTATTGGATAATTTGAACTTTAAAATAGGCGACAAAAGTAAAATATTAATTAAAGGCAAGTTATCAAATGGAAAATCAACCATCATAAACCTATTAACTAAGCTATATGAAATAGATTCAGGTGAAATACTCATAGATGGTAAGAATATAAACACTATACCTCAAAAGAATATCATGGATTCATGCACAATACTGTCCGAACATAATCAGCTATATAAGGCAAGTGTCGAAGAAAACATAGCCTATTCAACAGATAATATAAGTCACGAAGACATAGTTAAAGCAGCAAAAGAAGTGGGAAGTCATGAATTCATAATGAAACTACCAGAACAGTATGATACAATAATATCCGATGAAAACAATAACCTCAGTCGGGGCGAACGTGAACTAATACTCCTGACAAGAGCTTATGTTAAAGAATCAAAGATACTGATAATAGATAATGTCATGTCAAACATAGATAATATAACAAAACAAAAAGCCATTCAAAGTTTAAGAAAACTTATGCAAAACAAGACAACCATAATACTAACTGATGAAATACAATGCGAATACGATAATATAATCCAAATATAACCTTATGATAATTAAAAACTTTTATTATGTTTTGATATATTTTGAGGAGATGTTCCAAAAACTTCTGCAACAACTTATTGTTATGTATGTTGTATCTGTATTTTTCATATGATATATGGATGATGATGATTTGTTAGTTGTTAATTGGTCTTTTTAATTGTTATGGTGTTGGTATTGCATGATGAATGCTGCTTCTCCATCGCTGTAGTAGTTGTCTTCTTCGCTGATTGTTGTGAAGCCGTGTTTGATGTAGAAGTTTATTGCTTTTGTGTTTGATTTTCTGACTTCTAGTTGTACTTTGATGATTCCATTGTATTTTAATACTTTTAGGCTTTTGTCTAGGAGTAATGAGCCTACGCTCATGTTTCTGAAGTTGGAATTTACTGCTATGGCTATTATGTGTCCTATGCCTTCATGTATCCAGAAAATATTGTATCCTACTACTCGTTTTCCTACTTCTGCTACGATGAATCCTGCTCCTCTTTCATGTAAGTTGATTAGTACGTCAATTGGGTATGGGTCGGGAAATGCTTCGTATTCTATTGTTAGAACATCGTCCAAGTCTGTAGGTTTAAATTCTCTGATAATCATAAATTCACTATCTTATTATTTTTTTTCTATTATTTTACTTTTTTATTTTAATTAAATTAATATTTTATCAATTAATGTATTTATGATGAAAAAATTTTAGTTACTATGAAAACAATAATAATTATTATATGATAAATTAAGAATTCTAGAGTGAAATTATAATGAGTAACCTATGGACTAGTTTTACTGATTACATTATAGATAATTATAGAGATAGTGAAAAGATTGTTGAAGTGGGTGTTGGACGAGTACTTGAGCCAAGTAATATTCTTAAGAAAGAATTACCCACTTGTAACATTGAACTTGTCGATATTTATCCTGCAAATGAAAGTGTAGTAATGGATGATATTACTGATCCGGAAGATTATATCTATGAAGGTGCTGACTTAATATATGCTGTGAGGCCTCCGGAGGAGTTACAGAACTCCATATTTAACTTAGGTGTTAGGTATGATGCGGATATTATTATCAAACCTTTATTTACTGAAGAGATCAGTTATAATTTACAGAATAAATTAAAGCTCGTGAATTATAAGAGAAGTGTTTTTTATGAGTATAAGAGGAAATAAAGTATGACAGATGATGAGAACAATATAGTTAATATTTTAGCCGAATATGACACTACCCTTAATGGTTTAACAAGTGCAGAAGCTGAGAAGAGAATTGGTACTTATGGGAAGAATACGCTGATTGAAAAGGAAAAAGAAAGTGAGTTGAAAAAGTTTTTACTGCAGTTCACTGAACCTTTAACCATATTATTAATTATAGCGGGAGTAATTTCTTTGCTTATCAATGATGTTATTGATGCTGGAGTAATATTCTTTGTTGTGATATTGAATGCTGTGATGGGGTATCATCAGGAAAACAAGGCAGAAAATGCTATGGAAAAATTGAAGTCAATGTCTTCTAAGACGAGTATCATTGTAAGAGATGGTAAGAAAGAGGAAATTGATGTTGCTAATATTACTGTAGGTGATATTGTTGTTCTTGAAGAGGGAGATAATGTTCCTGCAGATTTAAAGTTAATTGAAACTTATAATTGTAAGGTGGATGAATCCTCTTTAACTGGTGAATCATTACCTGTTACTAAGGATACTGGTGAAGAAAACCGTGCTTACATGAATACTACTGTGTCTAAGGGAAGAGCTTTGGGTGTTGTGTCAAGTATTGGTATGCAGACTAAGATGGGTGAGATTGCCTCAATGATACAGGAGGAGAGTGATAAGACTCCTCTTGAAATTAAGATAGAAACTCTTAGTAAGACTCTGAGCCTGTTTTCTGTGATTATTTGTATCTTAATATTTGTTCTTGAGATGATGCAGGGTATTCCTATTGCTAACACTTTCATGACTGCTGTTAGTTTGGCTGTGGCTGCTATTCCTGAAGGTTTGCCTGCAATCCTGACTTTAACCCTTGCTATGGGTATGCAGAAGATGGCTGGAAATAAGGCTATTATCAGGAAATTGTTGGCTGTTGAAACTTTAGGTTCATGTAGTGTGATTTGTAGTGATAAAACTGGTACTCTTACTATGAACCAGTTAACTGTTACTGATGATTACACATACAATAAGGGTATGACTTGTATTATTGGTCAATTATGTAATAATGCTAAGATTAGTAAGGATAATAGGTTAGGTGATCCTACTGATATTTCAATATTAGATTATAGTTTGAAAAATTATTCGGAAGTTGTTAATGAACGCTTATATGAAATTCCTTTGGACAGTTCCAGGAAGAGAATGACTACTGTTAATCGTATTGATTCGGAGGAGTATGTTCTTGTTAAGGGTGCTCCGGAGATTCTTTTAGAAAAATGTAAGTATATTGATGATGATGGCAGTATCCGGTTAATGTGTCAGGAAGATGTTGAAAAGATTAAGGGTATTGTATCAGAGTTCACCTCTAATGCTTTGAGGGTTATATTGTTTGCTTATAGGAAGGTTGATGATTATACTAGTCATTCTATTAATGATTTGGAGAATAATCTTATCATTACGGGAATTGTTGGTATGATGGATCCTCCAAGAGAGGGTGTTAAAGATGCAATTCATACTTGTAAAAATGCGGGTATAACTGTTAAAATGATTACTGGTGATCATAAGAATACTGCATCTGCTATTGCAAAATTAGTTGATATTGATAATTATGAGAATGTTTTAACTGGCCCTGAGATTGAAGAGCTTTCTAGTGAAGAGCTTAGGGAGGCTGTTAAGGTTACTAATGTTTATGCTAGGGTTTTCCCTGAACAGAAGGTTAAGATTGTTAAGGCTTTGAAAAGTAATGATGAGATTGTTTCGATGACTGGTGATGGTGTGAATGATGCACCGGCATTGAATATTGCTAATATTGGGGTGAGTATGGGTTCTGGTACTGATGTTGCTAAGGAATCTAGTGATATGATTCTTGAGGATGATAATTTTTCAACTATCATTTATGCTATTAAAGAGGGTAGAACTATTTACTCTAATATTAAGCGGTTTATTAAGTTTCAGTTGTCTACAAATATTGCTGCTATTCTAACGATTCTTGTTTCGTCGGTGCTTGTTGTGCCTCTTCCTTTTAATCCTGTGCAGTTGTTATGGATTAATATTATTATGGATGGTCCGCCTGCTCAGTCTTTAGGTGTTGAGGGCAGTGATAGGGATATTATGAATATTCCGCCTAGTGATGAGAATATTTTGTCAAGGGATAACTTGTTGCATATTTCTTTGATTGGTATATTTATGGCAGTTGGTACTATTGGATTGTATTTGTATGAATTGTCTGCTGGTACTCCGCAATTGCTTGCTAGTAGTATAGCTTTTTGTGTGTTTGTTATGTATCAGTTGTTTAATGTGTTTAATTGCAGGTCTAATAGTGCTAAGAGTAATAGGACTTTGATAGTTGCTGTGTTTGCTTCATTTATTTTGCAGTTATGTGCTATTTATGTGCCGTTGCTTCAAAGTATTTTCCATACTACAAGTATTCCTTTAGAAAGTTGGTTGTTAATTATTTTAGTTTCTTTAACTATCTTTGTTGCTGAGAAGGTTATTAGAAAATTTGAAAATTCTATTATCTAGTTTTTTCATTTTTCTATTATTATTGATTCTATTTCTTCGTCGTCTATGAAGGATATTTGTTTATTCTTTAATTTTTTTTCGTTTTTTATTTTTATTATTATTTTGTCTTCTTTTATGTTCCAAATTAGTTTATCGTCTGTTTTTATGTTTAGGGTGTTGTATATCTCTTTTGGTATTTTTATTTGGTATTCTTCTTGTATTTTTGTTTCTATCATGTTTTATCACTAATAGTAGTATAAATGTTTAAGTATATTAAGTTATATTCAAAAATTCTTGAATTAAATATTATGTTTTTGAATTTCTCTTGGTTAGTGTGTTTTAATTTTATTATTATTGTTTTTCAAATTTGTTTAACAAAAATAGTATTAATAATATTGAATAGAAAAAGTAATAGATATATTAAGGAATTCCGTGGAGGATAATAAGATGAGATATATTGTGATGTCTGGTACATCTGATGCAACAAAAGTTATAAAATTTTTAAGTCAAGACGCAAATAATTATATTTTAGCTACAACAGTAACTGACTATGGTGGAAAAATAGCAGAATCTGCAGGTGCAAGTGAAGTTATACCACATGCATTGAAAGAGGAAGATTTCATAGAAGTCATTAAAGAAAAACAAATAGACACACTAATTGATGCAACTCACCCATTCGCAGCAGTAGCAACAGAAACAGCCATAGAAAGCTGTGAAAAAAGTGGAATCCGATACATACGATACGAAAGAGCATCAACAATACTACCAGAATCAGACCTGATACACTACGTGGACTCATTCCCAGAAGGAGCAGACAAAGCCAAAGAACTACTAGGCACAGAAAAGAAACTAATGCACCTGGCAGGAGTACTGAACCTACATACAATCACAGAAACACTAAAACCAGAACAAGTAGTGCCAAGAGTATTACCAAACAATTTCAGCATATCAAAAACACAGGAAACAGGCGTACCCGCAAGCAATATCATTGCAATGCAAGGAACATATTCCAAAGAATTCAATATGGCAATCATGAAAGAATACGACATTAGTGCAATAATCACCAAAGAAAGCGGAGAAAGTGGCGGTACAGAAAATAAAATAAGTGCAGCACTAGAATTAGGCATCCCAGTAATAATAATTACAAGACCAAAAGTAGAAAAACTAGATAAACATACAATGGTACGTTCTATCGAAGAACTATCAGAAATAATATAGAAATAGTAGCTGATTATAACGATGGGGGGGGTTTATATAAAAGTAGCCTCAGTTCGCCCATCATTCATCATCAGTTCAGAGCTCATAGGGTTCATCATTGGCCACCCATCTAATTAAAAGAGAAAAAAGGAAAAATGTAACTAATTATACATTACTCCAGACTCTTTCAATTCATTATTTTTATTTTTATTCATTACTTTATCCACTGCATCTTCAAAGTTTTTAGCAGATACACTGTAATGTTCTTCCCTTATAGCAAACATACCTGCCTCGGTACATATGGATTTAAGATCTGCACCAGAAGCTGATTTTGCATTAGCTGCTATAAGACTTAAATCAACATCATCATCTAATGTCATGTCCTTAGTATGTATTTTAAGGATTTCAAGTTTTCCTTCATCATCAGGTACTGGAACTTCTATGATACGATCAAATCTTCCAGGACGTACAAGTGCAGGGTCTAATATGTCAGGTCTGTTGGTTGCAGCAATAATTCCAACATTTCCCCTGGATTCAAATCCGTCCATTTCTGCAAGTAACTGCATGAGAGTTCTTTGAACTTCACGGTCCCCACTAGTGGAACCTTGTAATCTTTTTGCTGCAATTGCATCAATTTCATCTATGAAGATTATTGCAGGAGCTTTTTCCTTAGCTAATTCAAATACTCCCCGTACTAGACGTGAACCTTCACCGATGTATTTTTTAACAAACTCTGATGCAACTATCTTTATGAATGTTGCATTGGTTTCATGGGCCACTGCTTTTGCTAGTAATGTTTTTCCTGTTCCTGGTGGTCCATAGAATAATACACCTTTAGGTGGTGTGATACCCACTTCTTCAAATATCTTAGGATTTTTAAGTGGAAGTTCTACTGTTTCAATAGTTTCCCTTATTTGATCTTTTAATCCACCAATTTTATCATAAGATATGTCTGGTGCTTCATCAATTTCCATACCAGAAACTAATGGATCTTTTTCTGAGGTTAATATATCCACTATACTGAAGGTTTGCTGATTTAATGCTACCCTTGAACCAATTTCTACCCTGTTAGCATCTTTATCCGCATATTTAAGTAGGAAAGATGGTCCGGTTGTACTTTTTACAACTACCTGATTATCATCTAATATTTCAGATATTGTTGCAATTACGAGTGGTGGAGTCCTGAAACGGCTGATTTCACTTTTTAATGATTTTACTTCACGGTCTAATCTGAGATTTTCATTTTCCAGTAATACTTTATCTTTTTCTAATTTTCTTACTTCCCAGGTTAAGTTACGTTCAATGGTTTCATGTTTATCTAGGAGAGTAGATAATTCCATGTCTTCATTTTCCTGAACATTTGACCCGAATCTTGATTCTTCCATAAATATACCTCCTTTTTCTATTCACCTATCGTTTTTAGAATCTTATTCTAAACTAATTAGTTTAATTATATGTTTTCTATTAATTTTTGTATATTCTCAATCACTACATTATTATTTTTAGTAACATCTTATTATTAAAGTATTTGTATCACCACCGAAATTTTTAATAAAAAAAAATATTTCTTTATCAAATAATTAGTAGGAAATATGAAAAGATTTTTTTAATGATAAAAAACAGAGTATTATATATAAAGAAATCAAGTGAATAAAATGAACTGTGAAATATGTGGAACAGAAATTAAAGGTGAACCTTATAAAACTAAAATTGATAATTCAACAATGGTAACATGTAAAGAATGCTCAAGGTATGGGAAAGTTCAGAGTAAACCTCAACCACCAAAAAGTAAATCACCAAAAAGAAAAGTTGTGAATAATGCACAAAGACAAAATCAGAGAAAAGTTTATTCCAGAAGAAGCAGGGAAGAAGAGTTTGAAATTGTTGAAGATTATGCTCAGATAATTCGTCAGAAAAGAGAAATTAAAGGTTTAACACAGAAGGAATTTGGAGCACAACTTTATGAAAAGGAATCTGTTATACATAAGATTGAACAGGGAAAAATGGTTCCTGACATAAAATTGGCTCGTAAAATTGAAAAGTTGTTAAATGTTACGATAATTGAAAAATTAGACTCCGATGAAAAAGAATTCCAGGACCCTAGACAATTCAGGGAAGCAACTATCGGAGATATTGCTATTATTAAAAGA
>JAFRKG010000178.1 GCA_017431845.1 Methanosphaera sp.
AAATTAAAGACAAGTTAACCTTGTCGCACAAAAATTAAGGGGGGGGGGGTGAATGTTTAAACTTTCAAAGTGCATATATACTTAGCAGCATTGAAAGCATTAGTGCTTGCACTTGTAATAATTATTTTATGATTGCCATTTTTAAGAGCTTTTTTAAATGATAAGCTTATTTTACCATTCTTTATTACCTTGTTTTTAAGCACTGCTTTTCCATCTACTTTTACTGTTACCTTGACATTTTTGTTTAATAGTTTCTTGGTTGCATCCTTGATTGTTGCTTTGATTGTGGTTTTCTTGTTTTTGTATGTTATACTGGTTTTTTTGATTGTTGGCGTGGTCTTAGTCACTTTAAACTGTGTATTTGCAGTTGCCTTATTGTATTTATCAGATGAATAACTGGTCGATACTTTGATTGTCTGTGCATCACTTCCTCTTGGTACTGTGTATGTTACTTTAGTTACACCATTTTTGACATTGGCTTTCACTGTTTTTGATCCTATTTTTATGTTGAGTGTTGCACTTGTTACTGCTTTGCTGGTTTTTTTGTCTGTCATTTTGATGTTTAGTGTTACTTTTTGTCCTGCTTTGAGTGTTTTCTTGTCGGGTGTGATTGTGATTGTAATGTTTGATTTAGTCTCTTTTGTTCTATTTTGGTTATTGTTGGTGTTGTTTTGTTTTTTGATTTGGTTAGTTGTGTCTTTTATTTCCTGTTGTAGTTGATTTACTGTGTTGTTTAGTGCTTGTGTTTGCTGTTGTTTTTGTGTTATTTCTGTTTGTTTTTGTGTTATGCTAGTGTTTTTGTTATTGATTTGTTGTTCTTGTTCTTGTATTGTTTCTTCTTGTTCTTGTATTGTGTCTGTTAATTGGTTTATTATTGAATCTTTGTCAGTAACATTAATTAGTGTAGTCATGGAACAACCCAAGAATTCTTCATTCTGATTATACGTTGCTGTTATCTCTACCGTTCCAGTACTTGTTGGTGTGTAGTTGTATGTGTACATTCCGTATTCATCAGTAACTACTGGTATCTCTTCACCATTGATATTCAACGTGAATGGGGTGTCTACCATGGCGTTGTTATTGTCTTCCTTAAGCACAACCAATAATGGAATATTATCTTTTATGTCTGCATTTTGTTGTGTTATTAGTTGTATTTGACTTACTCTGAAATATGTGTTGTCTGAAATAATGTTATTTCCAGTTGGATTTACGCTGTCGTCACCTTTATGATTTCGAGCATTTAATTTATTATATCGTATAATATTATTATTGGATTTATCAAAATCAATAGCATAATCATGATTTTTTTTTATGATTGTATTATTTTCTATTAATAAGTCAGCTGTTTGAAGTCCATATATTCCCGTGCAATTTTCTGTAATGATTGTGTTATTATTAATTACAAGAACTCCAACACTATTTCTTCCATTCCATAAACCACAACCATGACTAGCAAAGTAATCAGCAGTTCCTTCAGTACGATTATGTTCAGCATTAATTATTATATCATTATTGCTCATGCTAATATTTCCTCCACATACGGCCATCCCCATAGGAGCTCT
>JAFRKG010000179.1 GCA_017431845.1 Methanosphaera sp.
GATAGTTATATTAAATTAAAAGGTGATATATTATCAGATAAAGCTGGTAACAAAAACCAACCAGTTTCAAGTTCTAAATTTAGTGTATATAAAGAATATATTGTTAATTTTATTAAGGGCTCAAATATATCAACAATAGGTAATACATCACTATCATGTACAACAACAGAAACAAGTTGTGAAGTAACATTACCAACAATAACACCCAATAATGGATATACATCAGATGGATGGTATACAGCAAGCAACGGTGGAACAAAGATAGGAGACGCAAGTCAAAAAAAAAGTATTAGTTCAAATAATACATATTATGCCCAAGCAAAAAAAAGTTGTGATGAAGATATAGAAATTGAATTTAAATGTTCAAATAAAAATGCATGTGAATTAAGTAGTGATAAAAAAGTTTTAATGATAAAATCAAACACTGATCTAACATTTAACTTTATAAATGATAATGATTGTAAACAAAACTATAGGCAAGTAGAAGGTGTATTAATAAGCGGTGGTTCTGGTGGGAAACCAGGAATTAAAACTGCCAGTGGCGAAGGTGGAGATGGCGGAAAAATATATAAAACTAATAATATTGTTATATATAGCAATTCAACAAAACATACTGTAACAATTGGTACTGGTGGAGAATCTAATCAAGATGGAGAAAATACAACAATCAAATGTGGTAGCACTAATTATACATCTGCAAATGGTACTTCAGTAAAATATAGCACGTGTTATAATAACTGTACAGCAACTACTATTTCCTTTTATGGAAAAAGCTATGGCAGTTATGGAAACCCAGGCAAATCAGGAAGAACAGGAGGAAAATACGACTTGCTTGAACACGAACAAATGCCAGCAGTGCCAACAGTAGGTTCTAGCGGAGATGACAATACAGGCAATGGGGGAAATGGAGGCTGTGGATCAGTATCCGGAGTACATAGAATGTGTGGAACTGGCAGATGCAATAGTTCAAATAATGAAAGGTTCAACTATCCAGCAACAGCAGGTGGAAATGGTGGCTCAGGGATAGTAATTTTATATAATAAAAAAGGATGGAAACAATAAAGACAATTATATATTAATAAAACATTTGTTTATTAAAATAATTGTTTTTTTTTTATTTTTGTGTTATAATTAGCAAGCGAACGAAAATAGGTGGTAAAATGAAAAAAGAAAAATCATGTGGAGCAGTAGTTATTAATTCTAATAATGAAGTCTTATTAGTATATCATAATACAGGGCATATTTCCTTTCCTAAAGGACATATGGAAAAAGGAGAAAATGAAATTGATACTGCTTGTCGAGAGGTTTTTGAGGAAACTGGGATAAAAATAGAAATAAATAAAAATATTAAATATGTAAGTACATGTTCTCCAAAACAAAATGTTATAAAAGATGTTGTGTTTTTTAAAGCAAAGCCAATTAATAATGAATTAAAAGCTCAATTAGAAGAGGTTAGTAAAGTTGAGTTTGTAGATATTGACAAAGCTTTTGACATAATTACATATAAAAATGATAAACAGATTTTAAAAAACATAATAGAAAGAAGTGATAAAGATGAATATTAGA
>JAFRKG010000180.1 GCA_017431845.1 Methanosphaera sp.
AGGATTACCCTTCTTCCATATTACTACAAGATAAGAAGCACCACCAGTGACACGTTCCTTAATCTCATCCAATGATAAGCCCTCATGAATAACCTCCAGGGAATAATTGCTCCGCCATTCTTCATCGGCTTCAACGGCACTCTTATCATAGAACGGATTTAACTCTACACGTTCACTCTGAAGACTTAACTTACTAAACAAGCTGACACGACGATACTTTGCAGTAAACCTGCCACGAGCATCACAACACTGGCCTTCTCTATCTTCTAAGTACTCGACCACTACGCGTGAACCATTATCAAATTCAATGACCTCACGTGAAACATCACCCTTAACTAATGACTTACCACCGGTAATATTAATCATCTCCTTCAACTAGTAATTCCCTTAATTCTCGTATGTCCTTCTTAGCAATTCCAAAATTAAAGGAATCCATATCATCCGTTATTATATCCAATTTATTAATAATATCATCACTTAGTTGATATTTTTCCCATACCATCACTTCTATCAGTTGTGAAAACTTTGTTTTCAATTTAGTATTATTATTAAAAAATTCGGATAATTCATTGTCAATATCAGAATTTAATTCATCTAATAATTGATTTAATTCATGTGCATCCATAATTTTATCACACATCTCTTTTCATGTTAAATAGTTTATTATTACATGTATATTAATTATATCCATAAGGTCCGTTAAATGTGAACTGACTATGCTTAACTTTATAGTCAAAAGCACTTATCTCTTCTTTTCGTAATTTACCATCCTTATCAGTGTCTGCGTCACTAAAAAACTGTCTAACCTCGGCGGCAGACTTATGAGAAACAGGAATATTCTCAAGAGTATACTCATCAAGGGGGTATTCATTCTTATTATAAGACCAATTACCCTTATTTTCATTTGATGAATTCCAGAAGGAAGAAAATATAAACAGGGATAAAACAATTATGAATAATATGAGGATAATCTTCTTATTCAAAGCATAACACTCCCCCTATTATGTTATTGTTACATGTAATGTAATTTAATCTCTTTATGAGGTCGTGTCCTACGATACTTGACACGAGGAATACCAATAACAAAAGCTGCATACATATGCTTAGCAGAGTCAATCTCAGGGAAGAATTTCATCAGTTCCTTATTATCCACTTCATCAGCCATTCCAATAAATAATGAATGGAATCCACCAAGACCAAGACTATATGCAAGTAATTCAATACGGGTCATTGCAATAACAGCATCAGTCTTATTCTCAGAAAATGCTAATAGTAACTGCTGACCCTCCCATAATAGTGGGTGACGTTTAGGGTCATGGTTTTCATCACGAAGGTATTCCCCTACCTGTTTTATTCTGAAGAATTCATCCTCTTTTGCACTGATAATACTGTAGATATGATCAATGAATTCGGGCATCTTTTCATCAACAACGACAAACTCCACGTCCTGGATGTTCTGCCTGTTAGGACTATAATATGCTCCTTTCATTAACTTATCGAATGTTTCTTGTGAAATTTTCTCATCCTTAAACCATCTGCATGTTCTGCGTTGCTTATAAAACTGCAGCATGTCATCATAGCTTACTGGTATACTGTCTGGATTATAGTCTTCTATCTCTTCGTTGTCCTTATCATATGCTTTTATTGTTATGGCATTTGTTGGACATAGTGTTGAGCATTGTCCACAGTCAAAACAGTTACTTTCAACATCCACTGCCTTACCGTCTACTATTTCTATGTTATCTCGTATACATACCTGTTTGCATAGGCCGCATCCTATGCATTTTGTTTCATCTATTATTAAATGTTTCATATTATTTTACTCCCATTGATTATTATTATTTTTATTATAGAAAGTATATATTTTTTTGATATATGGGCTTTGTAGAAAACCTATATTTTTATCATATTTCGCAAAAAAATTTCTATTTTTAATCGATTATTTTCTAAAAATTCAAGTAATACTTTGATAAAAATAGATTATTACAGTTATTGC
>JAFRKG010000181.1 GCA_017431845.1 Methanosphaera sp.
AAAAGACTGGGCAGGGGTTTATATATAACACTAAAATTTGTTGAAGTCTTAATATATATTTTAAATAACTTGCCTTTCACTAACCTGCCCCATTAGTTTAAGTACATTTTTTCACAATCTCAATAGAGTAAAGCCTATTGGTACATAATTAAATTATCGTTAAATTAGGACTTCATAATTTCTCATAAGACTTGTATCAAAATGCTTAACGTTGTAAATCCGCATTTTTCTGACGCTACCCCTATAAAGACATAATTGTAACAACACTTACAAATAAATTCCAAAATGTATGCAATATAATTGAAGGCATAATAGAATTTGTCTTCTTATACAAAATAGCAAATACTATTCCCATAATCATTGCTGTAATTGGCAAACCACCATGTAAAAGACCAAATATAACTGAAGAAATAATCATACTAACTAGAAAACTATATTTCTTTTCTAAAAATCTATATAGAATACCTCTATATATTATTTCTTCTTTAATTGGTGTAATAATAGCTACGCTTAAAATATATATAATACTTTGTATCATACTATTTTGAAGCGTTGCTGTTCCTAATTGACTTTGTTGTTGTTCTGCACTTTCAATGCCTAATAATCCCAACAATATATACTGTGATAACGCAATAATTATAAGACCAAATAGTATGTATATGTATGTTTTTCCTGTTTTTAAAACTGATATATTCCAAATATCTATAATAAAATTACGTGCTGGTTTATATAAAAATAAGACTAACATAACAGCAGCTGCATCTATTAGTAGCCAATAATAACCTTCTGAAAATTGTTTTGTAGCTTCTTCTCCGTAAACTCCAGCAGCTAAAGCAAAAAACATTCCTCCTACAAACGAAATCCCAAAAATACCTAAAATAATTGCTAATAAATTTTTATATGTTAAATTAGCTTCGTTCCTTTTTTTATTATTCATATTTAATACTGTCTCATTCATGTTGTTACCCTCCATTAATTAGAGATAAAATCTAATTTTCTTAATATAAATTTCCATATCGGTTCTTCTCCTGTTACTATCGAAACCCTGCCTACCATTCCTGTATGCAACTCATATAATTCCTGTTTATCAATTGTTGCCTCCAATTCATAAACATAAGCTTTAGAATCTTTATCAAAAATAGGATGTGCCGATATATACGTTACTTTTCCCATTTGTTTATCCGTTTTATTTAACTTAAACGAATACTGTACCTTATCCCCTTTTTTAATCCCTCTTATCTCTTCAGCAGGTAACAAAATTTTCACCTTTTTTCCATCTTCTTTCGGAATAATTGAAACGACCTCTTGACCTGGGTCAATTAAATCACCAGGTTGCAAAATAGAAGGGAATTGTACAACTCCATCTTGATATGCCTTTATAATCATCGTTTCATTTTGATTATGTAATCCAGACAAGTCTTGTTTTTTTATAAATATCTCTTGCTCTAAAGATTGAATACGCTGATTCACAGAAACAATAGTACTTTCTTTATATTGATTCAAGGCATGTTCCTTTTGTTTTTGTTTCCCTTCCTTCGTTGTATCAACTTTCTTCCTTTCACTATCTAACGTTTCTTTTCTTTGACCTATTCTTTTTTCTATATTATTTTGTTGAGACTCTAAAGATTGAATTCTATCATCCAATACTTGTTTTTGTTCATCTAATATATTTTCTTTATCTTTCTGTTTATTTATAGATTTAATTTCTCTTTGTATATTTTCCTTTTCTGCAATCAACCCTTGTAAAATCTCGTCTTGTTCATTTGATAGTTTACTATTAACTATCAAATTTATCTCATTTTCTTTTTCATTTTGCAAAGATTGATACCCTTGCTCATATGCTTTATATTCTTCCCTTATTTTTTTATCCACTTCATCAGAAAAAGATGATTTATGGGATTGAATACTCTTTTTTAACTGTTCTAACATCTCTTTTTGTCCTTCTAAATGCTTAACAATTTGATCCATTTGATTTTGTTTATCCATTAATTCTTGGTTTTTTAATTGAAGTAAAGTATCTCCCTTTTTCACCGCATTTCCTGATTGAACAGAAATAGTATCTACAACACCTGGAATTTGAGTTCGAGATACACTTACATCTGACTTACCTTGTATCATTGCTGTTCCTTTACTCACAATATCTAGTTTTCCAACATATGCCCAAATTATAAATCCTATTAAACTTAAAAAAAGAAAACATAGTAATCCAGCGATAAAACGAGGAGGTTTTCGTTCCAATAACTCTACACTATCTGTTAACTGATCAAAAGAATAAATCTTACTCATATTGACCACCCCTCATTTTATTAAATTGTGACTCTATATGATCTACGTGAACTGTTTGATTCTTCCAAAGACGATAATATTCTCCTTGATGGAATAATAATTCTTCATGAGAACCTCGCTCTATAATATTTCCTTTTTCCATTACAAAAATTTGACTTGCATGTTGAATTGTACTTAATCGATGAGCAATCATAATAACAGTTACTCCTTGTAAACCTAATCCTTTTAACATATCCGTAATATTTTTTTCAGTTGTAGAATCCAAATTGCTTGTTGCTTCATCTAAAATTAAAATATCTGGTTTTTTCAATAACGCTCTCGCAATTGCTAAACGTTGTCTTTGTCCACCTGATAAATTCGAAGCATTTTCTTCTAAATGAGTTTCATAACGTAACGGTAATTCACCAACAAACTCATGTACACAAACCTGTTTACATACTTGTATAACTTCTTCTAACGTAACTGATCGTTCTAATCCAAAACATAAATTCTCATAAATAGACGCACTAAAGAAAAATGATTCCTGAGAAACATATGCAATCTGATTTCGTAATGCAGTACGATTTATTTCTTTAATATGATAATCATCATAATATATATCACCTTGTTGTGATTCGTAATAATGCATTAGCAATTTTGAAATTGTCGTTTTTCCAGAACCACTTTCTCCTACAAATGCAACTTGACTACCAGACTCAATAGAAAAACTTATATTATTTAAAACATTCTTACGTGTTCCATAACGAAATGTAACATTAGAACATTCAATCCTCCCAGATAACTGTTTAGGAGAGACTTTATTATCTTCTTTTTCACTTTTTTCAGCATCTAAATCAAAGATTTCATTTAATCGTTCTCCAGCAACTAATGCAGATTGCATCATAGGTTGAATTCCAATTAAATTTTCAATTGGATTTAAAAAATAAGCTAAAAGTGCATTATATGTAATTAATTCACCTATCGTCATATTACCTTTTAATACCTGTATAGCTCCAATCCAAAGAATAACCGTCCCTCCAATTAACTCAAGTCCCATTTTAATAGATCCTTGTAAATTAGATAACATTCCTCTTTTAAATACATTCTTTAATAAATTAACAAAATGACTTTCAGTTTGAAAAAACACTTCTTTTTCAGCGTTATAAGACTTTACTGTTGCAATTCCATTTAAAGATTCTACTAAATAAGAATTTAATCTAGCATTACTTTCCATCTCTTCTCTATTAATTAATTGATACGGTTTATGAAAAACAAAAATAATCCCAATATAAAAAGGTATTAATAATAGAGTCACACCAAATAAAATAGGACTATGTATATATAATAAAATTGCTCCTAATGTAACCATTAATGTATCAATCATTAATGTAACTGTAATTGTTGATAACGCATCCCTTATTTTACTTGCATCCATAAATCGAGAAATAATTTCTCCCACTTTTCTTGTCTCAAAAAAATTCATAGGTAACCCTACAACATGACGATAATATCCAAGCATTAATTGAATATCTATTCTTCTACTCAAATATAAAATCAAATGAGTTCTAAAATAGGAAAGAAGAACTTTAAAAATGTACAATATAATAATCCCAATAGATACAATATGAAGTGTCTGCAACAACTGATTCGTAACAATATCATCAATTAAAAACTTAAAATAAAATGCTCCTAACAATCCAAATAAATTAAAAAAAATAGAAGCAAAAAATAAAGGTACTAATATTTTTTTTTGCTGCTTTAATAACAATAAAAAACGAGAAAATGTTCCTTGAGGTTCTTTCCCTTTTTGAAACTTTTGTCCAGGAGACATTAATACAAGAATACCTGTCCACATTTGACAGAATTCCTCTAATAAATAGGTTATCAAGCCTTTTTCTGGATCCGCAATATAAATTTTATTATCCTTAATTTTATGAATAACTACATAATGTAACAAACCACCATTCACTACTACATGAGCAATAGCAGGTAATGGTATTTCTTTCAAATTTTCAATTTTGGTTGCCTTTACAGCTTTAACTTCAAATCCTAATTTTTCTCCCGCTTCCAGTAATCCCCTTATATTTGTTCCTGATAAATCTGTGCCAGCTATATTCCTAATCTTTGAAATAGACATTGTAAACCCATAATAGGAAGAAATCATTGCAAGACATGCAGGACCACAATCCTTTAAATCTTGTTGCTTTATAAAAGTAAATTTTTTAACCACTGTATTCTGCTCCCTAAATTATAAAATAAGAAACTGATTCAACAATAAAAAAGCCGAGATAATATTAAATCCTCTCGACTTTTAAAAATAAATCTCTAATTATAAATCTTATAAACTTATAAATTATCAATCATATGCAAGGTATCCACCAATTGCAGCTCCAGCTACTGCTCCAGCTGCTAATCCCCAAGGACCAACTCTTGAACCCCAAGAAGCCCCTTTTTGTGCCCCTTTTAAAGCTCCTACAGCAACAGATGCTCCTGTACCAGCACCAACAGAAGCATTTGCCCAAGAACCCCCACCATTAATTTCTAACTCTTCATTTGTAAGATCTACAACATTTAAATTTGTTTCTAGTTTCATTATTCTATCCCCTTTTTTAAAATATTATTTATTATCTAATAAATACCCTACACCATATGCTACAGCCCCATAATGAGCCCCAACAACACCACAAGCTGGTCCACAAATAGCAGTACCAATACCACCATATGTAGCAACATTACCAACAACATTTATAGTATGGGATTTCCAAGAACCACCATCAATGTTTTCTAATTCAAATTCCTTTAACTCTTCCATGAAATAACCTCCCTATTAATATTGAATATTAATAATACTAATATAAAAATTAATTAATATTAGGATTATACAGTATTCAAGATTTCTTTAATTTTCTATATAAAATAACAACAATAGAAATTACTAATCATAATACACAAAAAGTAAATAATATGATTTTTTTAGTAGATAATACTTCGGTTTCAAAAAAAGTCATATTTCCTACTATTAATGTTTGTATAAAAAATATAAAAATAAAGTAATATAAAAATCGATTATTTTGTTCCAAATAACCCCTCCTAACAGGAATATATATCCATCTTATACATTATATATATGGATTTCAATATTTAAAATAATGCAATAATGCATATTAATAAATATTGATATATTAATATTATTCACTTATTGTAAATAAGAAAACAAGTGAATATTAACCATATTTAAACTAAAAAAGAGTCATAAATTAATAGAACTCTTTTTTTATTTTGAATGTAAACTTTTGAATAAAAATTTACTTTCAGTAAAAATAACCTAAACTAAGAATTTACTAGATATTTTTAGTTTAGGTTATTAATTAATTTGTATATAATGAATACAATTATTAAAAGAAAGGAAAGATCAATATGCAATCTAATTCCGAAATACAAGTAACAGAAGAACAAACAGAAGAACATGAATCAAAAAAAATTTTAGAAGGAATCGCTGTAGCCTTCGGTTTGTTAACAGGAGGATTACTCCTTTATTTTATTCCTAATTTTTTAGGTAATAAAACTATTACTTTAATTGTTAGCATTTGCTTGCTCATACTTGCTATTGTTGGTTTCTCCAATGAAATTTCTAAAACCATTGATAAATCATATGATTTCACCGCAAATGTAGTGATGGGTGGAATTGTCATTATCGGAGCATTTTCACTCCATTATTATTTCTCTACATGGTGGGTAAATCTAATATCATTAATTTTATTTATGATAGGTATCTACGGATTAGTATTAGGTATTATGCAATTTTTAGCTTACTTATTTAATAAAAATCGTACTTCTCAAGGATTAACTAAAGTCCTTTTCCTCGTTATAAGTCAAATACTTACGCTTTCATCCGCCCTAGTAGCTATAATCCAAGCTTTAGGTATAAAAATAAACATATTCAAATAGTTAAAATAAAAACAAAATAATTCTAACAACAGCTATCTCATAACAATTTAAGATAGCTGTTATTAGAATTATAGTGAAAGTAAACTTTTCAATAAAAGTTTACTTTCATTACCATGATTTTATTAGATTTATAGGAATTTACTCATTCCTCTCAAAAATACTAATAAAAGTATACATTCAAAACATGATAAATAAAGAGATTAAAACATCCACGAACAAAAAAGAAAAAGCTAGATGCATGCTAGCTTTTTTATATAATTCCCGTTATCGGAAAATAATACCTTATAATTAATGTATAATGATTCATAGAAAAAAGGAGGGGAAATACATATGTGGAAAAAAATCTCGAATTATCAATATAATTTCAAAACGTTAAAAAGCTGGATATGGATTTTTGGGATTCTATTTATTTTTTATAGTATTGATTTTTCTGTATCTCTAATAAAGAACCAATCTATCTCTTATAAAACAGGTATCTTTGCAATTATATTTCTCATGGGATTCCTAGATTCCTTATACAAAATAAAAACAAAAAATTATAAAACTGCGTAACATAATAATAACAAGGGAATGCTTGTATGCTGATCTGTACTGCATTTCCTTGTTATATAATAGCAACTACATTTAACTTTTAAACAAACCGAAAAAACCTTTCCGTTTTTGTTTCTGATTTTGCTTTTGCATATCTCTAATGTTTTCAAGCAATAACTGATCTCGCTTCTCTAATTTCTTCTCTATAAAAACTTCTAATTCACTGTTTTTACCCTCTACTTCTGTTAACTTTTTCTCTGTATTAGCTAAATGCTCTTTCGTCGTCAATAATTCATTCGTAATCTCCTGTAATTTTTGAACAAGCGCTTGATTAAACTGATTTTGTAATTGCTGATTTTCTAATACTTCATCCAATTTCTTTTCTAATTCTGATTTTTCTTCTTTTGAAACAAACGAATCAAGTTCTCCGTTTCGCCATGATCGAACTTGATCGTAAGACCATTTTTGCACCTGTATTTTTTCTTTTATTGCTTTTAATTCTTCTATATTTTCCTTTGAGTATCTGCGATGCCCTCCCTGGCTTCGCTCCGTTTGTATATTAAATTCGTTCGACCATACTTTTAACAAATCGGTTGTGACCCCTAAAAGATCCGCAATAATTTTCGGTGTATGCATTTCCGATTTTAGTTCCAATTTTCATTCCTCCCCCAAAAGCGGAATACGTTTTTTTACTCATAAAACACGATTAAATCAATATTTCAATCAAAATCGGAATACACTTGCAACCGATATAAAAACCGATTTTAAAAACGATTTAATTTCGAAATACATTCCGATTTTACCACCAATATGTATTACTTCTCGATACTAACATGAAAAACTTTTTTATTTATACAAGATTTTATGCAAAAAAAGAGTAGCGGGGATCCTCCGAATCCCCGCTACATCAACAATGTATAAAATCATGTATATAAAATAAATAGAAAGAAAGATAAAAAACCTACTAAACATAAGGATTCTATCCAAATACTTGCTACCGATAATTGTGCGTTATGTATACTAGATTTGTATAACGTATTCATGTGTTTTTAATAAGTCATCTTGAATCTAAGTACATTCCCTTAACAAGTGCATAGAATAATTTTGTAAAAACGCGAAAGGATTGGGAAAAATGCACTATAATCCTTATATATACCCATATCAATATCTTTATTATGTTAATGTACCAATACCAATGTATAACTATGGAAGACAGTCTGTTTACCGGACTTTTCCTAATGAGATAGAGCATGCAAACAGATTTGATTCTTTTCGCTCTTCTAACAATGACAGAAGAATTTCATTAACAGATTATGGACCAAAACCATTTGTCGGTAATATCAATGAAGCAACGAAGCAAAACAATACCTATCGTACTGCTTTATGGACAGGAACACATTTACAAGTTACTTTAATGAGTCTCAATGTTGGCGAAGATATCGGTTTGGAAGTACATTCTAACGTTGATCAATTCTTACGTATTGAACAAGGCCAGGGGATTATTCAAATGGGCAAGAATAAAGATAATTTAAACTTTAAAAGAAATGTCTATGATGATTATGCCATAATGATACCCGCTGGAACATGGCATAATCTAACCAATACAGGTAATATTCCTCTAAAACTTTACTCGATATATGCTCCTCCTAACCATCCATTTGGTACTGTACATGTAACAAAAGCCGATGCCATGGTAAATGAATAAAACTATTAAAAATAATAAAAAGGATCTTAGATTGAAGATCCTTTTTTTATGCCAATAATGAGACGTTATGTTAACTGCACTTGTATACGATATACAAAACAAAAATACTATTTTAGATGCAAACACATATAAGATATCTAAAGTTATAGATGAACAGAATGTACTATTGAAGAATATATAAAATATATATCAAATATAGTACAAGCCTATTCATTACATCCTTAGTAAAAATAAAATTTTATGGCTTTTGGAGGAAAATATATGCCCAAAAAAGTTC
>JAFRKG010000182.1 GCA_017431845.1 Methanosphaera sp.
CCAGAGTTATCCCAGTCCATAGGGTAAGTTATCCACGTGTTACTGAGCCGTACGCCATGAATCTAAATTCATTCGACTTGCATGGCTTAATCGAATCCCAATAGCAGTAGCTTCCGCCAGGATCAAACGGATTTACACACATGTAAATCGATCTGTTCTAGCAGATATTACACACTGTTTCTATAGAAGTATAAGTAAACAAAATAAAGGATTATAAATAATTTTATTATTTATTGGCAGGTATATTGAAATTAATATACTTTACCACATATGTATTGTTATACATTCGCTTAACGTACTTCAAACTAAAAATTTCTTTGCTGTTGCAAACTTTTTTTAGTTTTCATAATTCATAATTTTTTATTGCTACAATTGGAAAATGCAACCGTCATTACTTTGAACTAGTTGTAGTTCTTTTGTTCGGGTCATCACCGTTATGTGTTGTAGCACATACTATTGGCATCAAACCTTTCTTGTCAAGTTAATTAGAAAATGTTGCATATTTTTTTGTGTGAAAAATTGTTATTGTATAAAATAATTAAAAAGTACAAGGAATTGTTTTAGAAATAATTTTGATTAAAGTGCAGGAGATGGGATTCGAACCCACGTAGGCCTACGCCAGAGGATCTTAAGTCCACCCCCTTTGGCCAGCTCGGGCACCCCTGCATATAAAAAATAGTTGTATTGTTATAGTAAATTTAAGCCTTAGGGGGGAATTGAACCCTCGACCTACGCCTTACCAAGGCGTCGCTCTACCCCTGAGCCACTAAGGCATATAAAAATCTTTTCTTTTAATTAAAGTGCAGGAGATGGGATTCGAACCCACGTAGGCCTACGCCAGAGGATCTTAAGTCCACCCCCTTTGGCCAGCTCGGGCACCCCTGCATAATAAAAATTGTATTTATTCCCATATATTGAGAACAATATTATATTTTATTTAAGTTATATTTATACTTAACGGCAAAATTATTGGAAAATAACAACAAGTATAATATAGAGTAAAAATAGATTATAGTATTCAAAGTATAATAGGAGATATATTAAAAATGTCTAAGGCACAAGTTACTGATATTTTATTATTAGCATTTATATCAGGAGTAGTTGCAATATTAACATCTGTGATGGGAATCAGTGGTACTATTATTGGTGCTGTTGTCACATCCCTTATTGCAGAGTCCTTGAAAGCATATTTAAAAAATCCGATTAAAGACAAGATTGATGAAATGGAAAAACGAGAGTACACTCCAAGACAACAAGGAGGATTTAAGTATGTTGAAGAGGATATGGGAAGTATAAAGAGTTCTTATTATCCAAGACCTAAGTCTAACCAGCGTTATCAGCAAAGAGAAAGTAGTGATGAATCATTTTTAAGTGCTAAAACATTATTCATATTTCCATTAGTTATAATATTAATTATTGAATTAATTCATTTCTTAGGCGCAATTGGTATTATCCCGTATGATATCTTTTACTCCTTAGAGTCAATTACTAATTGGAGATTGTTCAGAACCATTGGGTATGCTCTTGTAATTATGGGTATTTATCCTATATTATCAAATAAGTTCAGTTCATCAAGTGGGGTTATTCTCATACTTGTAGGAATTATTGAATTACTATTTGGATATGCTGATGTTAGCAGGAGTGCTAGTTTGATTGTTTCAATAATTAGTTCTCTTAGGGAAATAGTTAATATTGGTATTATTCTTTCAATTCTTTATACCATCTTAACTATTAGTGAAGAAAAACCGAAGGAACGTAGAAGACATAACTTTTAATGTTATGTACCTTCTTACCTGTCTACTTTTTTTTGATTTTCCATGTATGCTTCTATTACTCCTCTTCCCGTATTTCTAAATGCTCTTGCAACTCCTCCCTGACCTAATTTTATTCCACCGAATATCCGTGATACCATTATCATATATCCGTCGAGTTTATATTCTTCAAGTAATTCTAACAGTACTCTTCCGGGGGATCCTACTTCACCATCATTACGGGAGTCTTCCTGATTATTTATTAATGCTGCGTAGCAGTGGTGTGCTGCTTTTTTGTATTTTTTATTATGTATTTTTTGTATTTGTTCTATGTCTTCTTCTAGGTTATCTATTGTGTATAGGTGTGCAAAAAATTTTGATTTTCTGTCTACGAGTTTTCCTGCAAATACTTCTTCTGCTGTCATGTTACTTCACCTCTTTATCTTACGGGGTATTTGAGATTTTTTTTGGGTTTGGTTTCTGCGTCGACTACATCGTTTTCGGTTATGTCTAAAAATTGCATGTATAAGTATCGTCTTATGTATGTTTGTATTTTTCCGAGATTTTGTAGTTGACTGTTCATGTTTCCTTCGTTTGGCAGATTTTTTCCTGGCATGCAAAATTCTGTTTCTTCTTTGTTTTCCAGGTCGTATACTTTTAGTGTGTAGTGATTGTTTTCATATGTGAATCTTGTTGCCATTTCTAGTTCCAGGCATATTTCTATTGCCTCGGGTATTATGTCTTTTAGTTCGTAGTATGCGAAGTTTTGAAATTTGTTGTATCCTGATTTTGTTATTCCTTTGTCTTTGAATTTTTTTCTTGCTATCATTATTTTCTTGTATAAGTGTACTGGCATTTCTTCTTTGGCGTAATTTTCTGTGAACATGTTATCTATTCCTATGTTTTAATAATTTTATTTATTAATTATTGTCTAGTTTTATTTTTTAAAAGATTATATCCTAATAATAACTATAGTATTAATTAAGAATAAATTATTTGTATAAAATTTTTTATATGTGAATTAGTATGCCGAAGAATATTAAAAACAATACACTTAAAGAAATATTGGATATAATTTTATATGAAGCTCCTTCTACTCAGGATGAAATTGCTGAAAAGTTAAACATTAGTCGTAGATATGTTACTAAGCTTTTGAAGCCTCTTATTGATGAAGATGTTATTAAGAAGGCTTATGTTGTTGATTTGAAAAAGTTTAACGAAATTTCTGAAATGTATGAAACTGATAATTCTGTACCTGAGTATTCGGGTGAGTATTTTATTAAGGAAATGTTGAAGGAGATGGGTGAACAGATTAGTAAACAGTTTGCATGGTCTTTTGAAGCTTTGAAGAATAATGATGTTGATCTTGCTGAGCGTGCATTGGAGGAGGATTTGAATACTAATCATATGTATAATAAGATTAAGTCTTCTACTGATACTGTGATTTCATTGGATCCTTATTTTGAGTTTAATAATACTATTATGTTTAATGAGATTGCCTATGATATGGAGCGTATTGGTGATCATATATGTCATATTCCTAAGTTTGTTATTGAAGAGAACAAAGAGGTTAAGGAGCCTGTTATTGATGTTTTGGAGGAAATGTATGATACTAGTAATACTATGTTCCGTAAGGCAGTAAAAAGTGTGCTTAAACGTGATTCTAATATTAAGGAGAAGATGGAACGTTATGAGGATGAATTAACGCATCTTCAGAAGTTGGCTATAAAGAAGATTTCTAGTCAGATGGCTAAGGATGATATTGATAAGAAGAATTCGACATATTATCTTATACTGTTTAGGGTGGTTAAGTCATTTGAACGTATTGGTGATATTAGTATTGAGATTACTGAAGCTACTACTCAGTTTTATATTGAGAATCAGTCAAATTTGAATAGTAATCATTTTAAGTATTTGAATAAAAAGTAGTGTTTTATTTGTATTTTGTAAAAAAAAATTGAAGTTTAAGGGAGTTTATATTGATGCTAATTCAATATCTTCTGCTTTAACAGTTTTACGACCTGCATGTTTTGCAAGTTTTGTTGCATCTCTTGCTAAATCTTCCCCAATTTCTTCTAATACTTCTGCTAATTTTACTGCTGCTTCATCACTGATTCTTGATGCTCCAGCATTTTTTAGTAACCTTTTTATTGGTGCTATTGGTAATTCAGACATATTTATCTTTATCTCCTTTGTTTTTTATTAATTATATTGTTTTATTGATTATTTATACTTATTGTTTTGTTTTAGTGTATGATATAGTTGTAATTATTTTTTTGTTTAGGAAATTGGCTTGTTTTTGTTGGTTTTGGTTTGTGTGATTTGTGTTTTATATTGTTGGTATATTCTTTTTTGTGGGGTGCTTTGTGGAATTATTGAAAAGTATTTTTTTAAATTTGTTAGAAGTAGTGAAATAATTAAAATGGTGCCCAATATTTTTGATACTTATAAAAATAGTATTGAAGATTATTGAAGATAAAATATATAAAAAAGAGGTTGTTGAAAAGTAGGTGTTTATTCATCTTTCAATGTACATGTTGCATGTCTTGCAGCCCAACATTGAACACAAATACCAACAGGCAACCCAGCAGTATGAGTATCAGCAAGCTCAACATTAACACCCAAAACAGTAGTTTTACCACCAAGCCCCATAGGACCAATACCAGTAGCATTAGCAATACCCAGAAGTTCCTCCTCAAGAACAGCCAAACGCTCATCACCATTACGTTCATCAACAGGCCTTAAAAGAGCCTTCTTAGCCAACTTCATAACCATATCAGAAGAACCACCAATACCAACACCAATAACAGTAGGAGGACAAGGCTTACCACCAGCAGACAAAATAGACTCCTCGAAAAACTTCTTAATACCATCCACTCCCTCACCAGGAAGCAACATAGCCAACTTATTATTATTCTCAGAACCAAAACCCTTAGGAAAAACAGTTAACTCCAAGACAGGCTCATCAGTAAGTTCAACATTAATCTGAGGAATACCCTTACCAATATTATTACCAGTATTCATCCTAGTTAACGGATCAACCACATTAGTCCTGAGAGGAACACTCTCAGTAGCTAACCTAACACCATCAATAATACCCTGCTCCAAGTTTTCCACTTCAACATTACCCAACCTGACAAAAACGATAGGCAAACCAGTATCCTGACACATAGGAATTTCATTCTCCTCCGCAAGTTCAAGATTCCTTAATATAGACTTAATATTCAAACGAGCAATATCACTATCTTCCTTATCATAAGCTTCCTTTAAAGCATTCTTAATATCATCCGGTAAAACAATAGCAGCCTGCTTATAAATATTACAAACCGCATCACTAACTTCTTTCTGAGTAATCATAAAAAAATACACCCCAAATAAAATATAATATAAATAATAAGTTTGTAAAAAAGAAGTATTAAATTTATTGCATAATACTCAAAGAAAAAATAATCATCAAAAAAATAGGAAAAAAAGTAGGATAAAAAATATTATCCCCAATATTCTTATCCATGAAAAAAATATTTCTAAGCTAAAGTAACATTACTAGTCTTCTTATAAGCATTATAGTTTTTGTTACCATTATATGCTAGAGTTAGTGTTATTTTCTTTGATGTGACTGGTTTTGTTATTGTGTATGTTCCTTCAGTGTTTGTTTTTGCATTATATGTTTTGTTGTTGATTGTGATTTTTACATTACTGTTCATCAATACCTTATTGTTAGCATCCACCAGTTTACCTGTTATAGTAGCCTTTGCATTACTGTAACTGCTACCGGTTAATGTAACTTTAACATTTTGTTTTGCAACATTGAATGATGTCTTAGCAGTAGCCTTCTTATAATTCTTATTACCCTTATAAGATACTGTGACATTATTTACTCCAATACTGGTTGCTTTAAGTGTTAAAGTGTACACTCCCTTGTTATTGGTTTTTGCAGTGTATGCTTTACCATTAATGTTAATAGTTACTAGTGTGTTCATAATAACTTTACCATTAGCATCAGTTAACTTACCAGTAACCTTGACAGTGTTTTTGTACTTTGTACCTGTGATCTTGTTTACTGTGATTTTAAGTCACTGCTTATAGACTTTGAAAGTTTTCTTAGCAGAAACCCCGTTATAATTCTTATTACCATTATAAGATACTGTTACATTATTAGTGCCCACAGTCTTAGCAGCCACAGTGTATGTGAATTTACCACCAGCAACAGTCTTAAC
>JAFRKG010000183.1 GCA_017431845.1 Methanosphaera sp.
CTCCCTCTAAACTCTTAACAAAAGCCTGAGTAGTATTAAATTCCATTATCGTATTAGTACAATATACTTGTACTTGTTCAAATATATATTCACTATATTGTCTTTTGCTCCTTAAATATGTTATATAAGGAATAACTGCAATAGCCGCAATTATATAACAAATAGTAATAAATATATTATAAAAATATAACCAACTACAAATACCTGCAACACCAGCAAATATAAGTATTTGTGATAAATACTGTCTTGGTGTATATTCAAGACCTAATTCTTTAATCTTTGTTCTCATTGTCTTATAAGAATATGGTGCATATTTTTCAATAGCGCTGTCTTTCGTTTGTAATACAAATTTATATACACCTTCACCCTTACTAGATCTATATAACATAATAAATATAAGAATAATAGCAATTAAAATAAACATTCATTTCACCTTCTTATCTATTGTGAATTTTCATTCCAAAACGCCTGATTATTATTATTCATATTAGGCATCAAATTAACACCTCGAGCCATACCAACAGATGCTGTTGATAAATTAGCACTTTTATTTGTATTATTAACAGCAATAGATGAAGCATTTTGATTAGAAACTACATTATTACTTGCTTGTCCACCATTAACTTGTTTCATATTATCAACAGTTCCTGTTGAAACAGAATTAACATTTTGAGGTTTATTAGAAATTATATTTTGTGAATTATTAATAGGTTTCATAACATCACTATTCTTTTCTTCAATCTCTTGACTACCTACTTCATGAAACTCTTCTTTTACCAAAATATCTTGTGGCATCATAACTCCCTGACTTTCTAAATAACCAATCAAATATTTTGTTGGATTATGTATACTTACATGTCCATCAGGAGTCTTTTTATATAAAACATTATGTTTAGCTTCATTAGTATCATCAGTAACATAAAACTCTGTTACCTCTGTTACTTCACGATGAAACCTTTGATATTTAGCACTATAATACCCTTTAATATGGACACCAATTTGTACATATCTATGAATACTTCTTAAAAACTGTTCCAAATCAATATTAGACTCTAACAAACTATATAAACGACTCGGAATTGATGATGCTTTATCAGCGTGTATTGTAGATAGAATATTATGTCCACTAGATATAGAGTTCCGAACAGCCATAACAGCTTCAGCACTTCTTACCTCAGATAATAATATCCATCTAGGATTCTGTCTCATACAAGTAACCAACACATCAGAATAACTTGCAATATTATTTGTTTTCATTGCAACAATATCACGTTGAGGAAATATTCTATCTAAGTGTAACTCCAATGTATCCTCAATAGTAATAAGTTTCTCATTTTCTTTTGTATGAGCAGCTAAATATTTAACAAATTCAGTTTTACCACTACCAGTTTCACCACTAACTAATATATTACAATGTCCTTCAACACATTTAAGAAGAAAATCATGAATATCAAGTCTAATATAATCTTCTTGAATAATCTTTTCTTTTTGTAATCTTATCTTAGCAGGAGTTTTACGAATTAGAACAGCAATACCATTTTTAGCAATTGAATCATGAACAAAGTTCATACGAAGTTCGGCACTCTCAGCATCCAAAAATGGATTAGCCATATTAAATGTTTTTCCCATAGCATTTGCACATTGAAATGCAATTTTTTCCATCAATTGATTATCAATACCAGTATTTTCTACTCTAAATACACCCTTAGATAGAGTTTTTAACCAAACTTGTCCACCATTACTATATGAAATATCTGTAACATC
>JAFRKG010000184.1 GCA_017431845.1 Methanosphaera sp.
ATAAATTTTATCTTTTTTAAATCCAAAAAAATTTAATAATATTACTAATACTAGTAATAACACTACTACTAAGGATGAATTTTTTAAGTTATATGATATTCTATTCATAAAAAGCGAAAGAAATAATATATATATTAATAATATTATTTCGCTTATATAAATAACTTTAGTGTTTTTTTTCATATTAACCTCTTTTTAAGGTTTTTAAGATGCTGCTTGTGTGAAATTTAATGATGCAGTTAATGTTACTGGATCATCTGCATTTTGTGGTAAATCAGAACTATTTTCAGGAGTTTTATATACTGCTCTTACTTTAACAGTCTTAGTATTTGTGTTTTGAGCATATGGAAGTGAAAGTGATAATCCTGATTGAGATGCTTCAAATTTATTACCATCAAAGTATACTTCGTATGTTAAGTATTTTTGTTGTGCTGGTGTTAATGTTGACATTGTTATTGATGTTAATTCAGCATTAAATGTTCCATCATTAATAACGCTTGCAGTTGCTTCATAGTAATCTCCATGCTTTCTTAATGTTGCTGTATATGTAAAATCTGTATTTGTAAGATTATGTGCTGATGCTTCAACACTTCCTTCTGCTTCATCGTATGATGTAGTTACATAGTGTACACTCCATTTGTTTGCTTTAACTGTGGCTGTACCATTAATGTTTAATGTACTTGCATAGGTTGCGAAACCTACTGACATAAATAATATTGCAAATGATAATATTGCAATAACCAATATTTGGGTATTTTTGTTTTTTTCCATTTTAAATCTTCCTTCCTTTATTTTTACATAATTATTTTAGCATATTTATTAATCATATGCAATACCTAAAAAAAAAATTAATCATTCATAACTGAATAATTAATTTTAGTTTCATTTTAATTTTGTACTAATGATACTCTATATGGTTCTCCACTACTTCCATTTCCACTATCAACTTTAATATTTTCTTTTAAGTAAACAACTTCTCTATAACCGGTTGTATTATTGGTTACTGTATAGGCTGCTGGTACGGCATTGCTTTGCATTCTATATACTTTAGTATTTCCAGCATCAGCATCTATAGTCCATTCATTGTTTCCAGAATATAACCAATCATTTACAATGGCATTACTACTTATACATCCAGTTGATGACCATCTATTTGAACCAGATGTTGCATAAACATTAGTGTTTAAACATGCCGCTGTTCTATCACCATTAGTTGGTCCAGATGTTGCATAGAGAATATCAGAAACATTTAATAAACCAATATTTGCGGTTGAATCTCCTTTTGTGGCAATTTCTCCATTATAATATTGTTTAGGTGGAACGGCATTACTAGTTGGTTTTCCAACATTCCAATACACTTCTTTAATAAGATCACCGTATCCATTAGATACCACTTGATTATAGAAAGTGCTATTTAAAGTAGTTGCTAAACTACTAGCAGGCCATTTTTCAAAATTCTTTTTGTTTCTATTGTGGAAAGCTACGTTTGATGTAAAACTACTATTAACTATTTTTACTAGTTTTTCTCCATCTACATCAAATATTCCTATTATTCTCCAATTAGAATTATTGAAATAAATATAATTACATGGTGTTGATCCTACATATCTTAGATTTTCATCAGTTGTATCATCTGGTAGTATTGTATAATTACAATTTAATCCTGAATTGCTAGGTGGATTGTTATATGTAT
>JAFRKG010000185.1 GCA_017431845.1 Methanosphaera sp.
AAGAAGAAACAAATGAGGATAGCGAACCAAGTGAAACTCAGGAAGATAATTCAGAAGATGAAAACGAAGTGGATTTTAAACCTTTGTTGGAAGAATTATCAAAGAAGGTAAAGTACAACAAAGAAAACGTAACTATTGAAAACTTAGAGGATTTAATCAATGGGTACCAAAAAGGATTGAATTACGATAAAAAAGTTCAAGAGTTAGAAAATCTACAAAATAGCAAGGCAGAGGTATATCTTAAAAAGAAAGCCGATGAATTAGGTATCTCAGTAGACGAGTATATGGACCAAGTTGAAGCTTATGAGAAACAACAAAAAGCCGAAAGGGACCAAGAAAGACTCGAAGAAATGATTGAAAGCGGAGTGCCTGAAGAACTTGCTAAAGAAGTAATTGCTACAGCAGAGTTACGTAGGCAATTACAATTAAAAGAAAACGAACTAAAGGAAAAGGAAAAACAAACAGAGGCGAAAGAAAAAGAAGAAAAAGAATACCAAGACTTTCTTAAAAACTTTCCCGATGTCAATCCTGAAGATATTCCTAAAGAAGTTTTCGAGGAAGCAGTAAATTCTGATTTAAGTTCTGCTTATATGAAATATAAAATGAAAGATTTAGAAAACCAATTAAAAATAGCAAAACAAAATGAAGAAAATTCTGCATCCACAGTCGGAGGAGTTACTAATACAGGAACTACCAAAGAAAACCATATAAGCGATCCGTTCTTAGAAGGATTTAGCGAAGAAGAATATTAAAAAAGAGAGGATGATAAATAATGGCAGAACAAATTCATTTAGCCGAGAAATATTCAAGCAAAGTTGCTGAAAGATTTAAAATGAAATCATTAGCAACAGGATTTACTAATAGAGATTATGATTGGGATGGAGTTAAAACAATTAAGATTTATTCAATTCCTACAGTACCTCTATATGATTACAATAGAAATGGAAAGGTATATCAAGTTGGTTCAAACGATACATATCCACCTTCAGGAAATGATGGAGTATCACGTTATGGACAATTAAATGATTTACAAGATAGCATTCAAACAGCAACTATCACTCAAGATAAATCATTTACTTTCATAATCGATAAAGGTGATAAGATGGATTCAATGAACGTAAGAGATGCAGGAAAAGCGTTAAGACGTGAAATTGATGAAGTTATTGTACCTACTCAAGATAAATATACATTTAGTGTTATTGAAAGTGCTGCAGTAGCAAATTCAATGACTGGTTCAGGTTCATTAAGCAAAGAAAATGTATATGCAGCTTTCTTAGCAGGACAAACTGCTTTAGATAATAAGTTAGTACCTGCTGGTGGAAGAGTTGCAGCAGTTAACGCTTCAACATTAGCATTACTAAAACAAGATGACTCTTTTGTTAAAGCTAGTGAAATCGGACAAAAGATGTTAATAAATGGACAAGTAGGAGAATTAGATGGAATTAAAATTGTTAAAGTTCCTGATAGTTATCTACCTGCTGGTTGTGCATTTATAATTACTCACCCATCTGTAACAGTTAAAGCTGAAAAATTAGCAGATTATAAGATTCATACTAATCCACCTTTCATAAGTGGAAACTTAGTTGAAGGTAGAATTTACTATGATGCTTTCGTATTAGATGCTAAGAAAGATGGAGTATATGCACATTTAGGAACAGCAAGTCTATAGTATAAATCAAGAGTTTATCTCTTGATATAAGCAAGGCGACCCCTCCTTGCTTATATGAGGGGATAAAGGAGGTAAATATGTTAGCAGAAGAAGTATTTAGAATAACAATGGCTATGATAGATGAAATGACAACAGCGGGAGAATTAAACGAAACTACAACTGCAGAATATCGTGCAAAAGCACCTTCGATTTTATCTATGTTACAAGCTGAGTTAATAGGCATAGAAAACAGATATAGAGATTCAAAAGAACAAATCTCACCAGTACCAATAGAGAGTTTAGACCAACCTTTACAAATAGATGTAATAAAAGCAACGACATTACTAACAAATGGTTTGGCTGCAAACTTAATGGTAGTTGAAGACAAAACATTAGCAAGTTTCTTTGAACAAAGATATGAAGAGATGAAAGGTTTATTCTTAAAACCAAAGCCAAGAAAACCAGAAACAAGACGAGATGTTTATGACTCTACACTAAATTATTAGGAGGTAGATTATGGCAGTAATAAAAGCAGACAAAGCAACAAAACCAACTACAATAGATAAATTCTTAGGTTTGAATTTATCAGATACAGGAGATACACAAATATCTTTAGGTGAATCAGGAAATATGACTAATTTTTATATAACTGATGATTTGAAACTAAGAAAAATATGTGGTTATCAAATATTTAAACAATTCGAAGAACCAATAAAAGGTATTTTTTCAGCTAAGATAGGAGATAATAAATATCTACTTGTTGCAAGTGGTAGCAAATTATATTATTTTGATGGAGATTTATTGAATAGCAACTTTGAAGTTGTACCTGAAAAATACCAAACATTTACTGGAGATGGAGATGAAACAACATTTCAATTATCAAAAACAAATGTAGACTCTATAGATAAAGTTTATATAAATGGTGAAGAACAAACTACGGGATGGAGTGGGGATACAGTAACAGGAGAAATAACTTTTGTAGAAGCCCCAGCAGATAAAGCATTTATAAGAGTCTTATATACTAAACCAATTACTTTTGTAGAAGCAGGAACCATTTCTGGTGGAGATGCTTCTTTTTTTGAGTTTGATAATTGTGTTTATATACTATGCGGAGAATATTATAAATTTTATAAAAATCAAAGTAACGAAATGGTTGTTTCACCAGTATATGGTTATACACCAACAGTATTTATAAATACCCCTGCTGGAGCAAACGGTGGTGGAACTATCTATGAAGAAATAAATATGTTATCACCATACAAAAGACAAACTTTCAACGGTGATGGTTCGACAAAACAATTTAAAATTGCACAAATACCTGATTCTATAACTTCGGTTAAAGTATGGGATGGTAGTGCTTGGAATAGTGCTGCATATACAGCGGCATCAGATGTTATAACAATTACAACTGCTCCTTCTCAAGGGCAGGATAATGTAGAAATAATATGGTCTAAAGATGATAATGATAGAAACATAATAGCAGGTATGAAATTCGGAACAGTCTTTGGTGGAGATGTAGATACAAGAGTATTCTTATACGGAAATCCAAGTTGTCAAAACAGAGTCTACTTTAGTGCTATTTCTTATGCAAATGATATAGCCGTACCTAGTGCAGAATATTTTCCTGCAACTGCACAAGTAGATATAGGACCTTTAAACTTTGCAGTAACAGATTTAACAAGACAATATGATCGCTTGTTAGCAACTACAAATAAACCAGAAGCATATTACTTAACAATATCGCTAGAACAGCTTCCTGTAACATTAGCAGATGATAGTACAGCTACTCGTTATGTACCAGCTGTAAGTACATTTCCTTTAAACGGAGCACACGGTAATATTGCTCCAGGTCAAGGACAGTTGTTAATGAATTATCCAGTAACATTTGAAGATGGTGCGATAATACAATGGAAAGCAACTAACGTAAGAGATGAAAAAAATGCCGAAGATATAGGGCAAAAAATAAAATTAGATTTAGACAAAATACAAATTCACAATATAAAAACATTAGATTTGCAAGAACATAATCAGTTATGGATAATATACGAAAATGAAGCTTGGATATATAACTACTACAATCAAACATATTCAAGACTTAAATTTCCTCAAAACGTAAATATGACGAATATATGTTCGTTAGATGGAAAAGTATATATGAGTACAAATGATAATGAAATTGTAAAATTTGATGAAATATTTACAACTTACGGTGGTGAAACAATAGAAGCATATTGGGAAATGAATTTTTCGGACTTTGGAGTACCATACTTGAGAAAAACAATGGGAAAATTATGGGTGTTAATGCAACCACAAAACTGGTCAAGTGCAGACATTAATTTCATATCAAATGTTGCTGAAAGCACAATTTCAAAACATATCGAATATAAGAAACAATGGTTTGATGATGTTCACTTTGGAGATTTCAGTTTTAAATCTTCAACAAATCCACAACCATTTAAACTAAAATTAAAAGCAAAAAAATTCACTAATTTAAAAATAACAATAAAAAATGAAGAAAACTCTACTTGCACAATACTATCATTAGTGTTACAAGTAGAAAGTTTCGGATATAGTAAATAGGAGGTAAAGAAATGAATACAAGTATTCCATCAGCAGATGACATTGTAACAAATGTAATACACAGTTTATCTGACAATCCAAATGAATCAGGTTTATCTGCTGAAGAGTTAAAAACAGCTTTTGATACTGGTTCAAGTAATATAAAAGCATATTTAAAAACTTTAAAAACAGCTTTGGAAACAAAGTTTGCTGGAATATATCCAGTAGGATCTATTTATATGAGCGTTAACGATGTAAATCCATCAACACTTTTTGGTGGTACTTGGGAAAGAATACAAGATAAATTCTTATTAAGTGCAGGTAACACATATACAGCAGGAGATACAGGTGGGTCAGCCACAGTAACACTAACAGAAAATCAAATGCCTTCACATAGACACAACATACATTATAGAACTAATGTTGCAGCATCAGGTAATAGTGGATTGTGGGTGCTAGGTGGTTCTACTTATAGTGGAAAAAGCACTTCAACTAATGATTCAGCAGGTGGTGGAGAAGCACATAACAATATGCCACCTTATTTAGTTGTATATATGTGGAAGAGAACAGGTTAGGAGGTAGAATATGGCGAGTTTAGATTATAGTTCACAATTAAAAAACTTAGTAAATGCTCAAAAGAAAGCACAAACTGCTGAACTTCAAAACACTAGAAACCAAGCACTAAGTAATTTACAAGCAGAACAACAACAAAATGCAGCAAATTATGCTACACAAAGAAGCACAGCAAATGCTCAAAATAGATTAAGTGCAAGAAACTTCCAAGAATACCTAGCAAGTACAGGTAGAGCAAATAGTGGTTTGGCAGCACAAGCAAGTATGCAAAATTCAAATAACTTAAATACAAGTTTAAATAACATATATAGTGCAGAGAACGCTGCAAATGCTGACATATTAAGACGTAGAACTGATGCTCAAAATGCTTATAACACAGGTTTAGCAGCAGCAAACGCTAATATTCAAGCAAATTATATTCAAGCATTACTAGATCAAAAAGCTAAGGCTTGGGAAAGAGCAATGCAAGAAAAAGAATATAAAGAAAATGTAAGACAATTCAATGAAAATTTAAAACTACAAAAACAACAATTACAACAACGTTTTAGTAGTGGTAGTGGAGGAGGCAGAACCTACAGAAGTGGAGGTTCAAAAAAACAAACTAAAGAGATTGATTTTAAAGATTCACCAGTACAAGGATATACTGCTGGTATAGGTTCATACTCAGGTTTAACAACAACAAAAAATAACAATAAAGGAAATAAAACAAAAAAAGGTTTTTCATTTAGTATCAATGATTCTAAATTCAAAAACAATAAGAAAAACAACCCAACAGGATTAAAAGCAAATAAACAACAATTAGCATTAGTGGACGCAAAGAAAAAGAAAAAGAAAAAGTAAAGGTGGTGTGTTAAATGGCAATAAAAGAACTTGCGTTGATTACTGAAAAGAATAGACGCAAGAAGAAAAAAGAAGAAACACCAACAATATCAAAACCAACAAAAGAAGTTGTTAAAAATAAAAAAGGTACAACTCATATAAATAGAAGTACAATAAGTACAAAACCAACAGTTGAAAAAAGTACTCAAAACCGTGTTTTAACAAATAAAGAACGTTTAACCAGTAAACCTACTATAAACAATGCAAACAGTAGTATAAAGACAGTAAAAAGTACTGTAAAAGCAAAATCAAAACCAAGGTATGAAACTAAAACGTTTGATATTTATGAACGTGGTGGCAGATACTACTATCAAGATGGTAAAAAAGAAAAAGAGATTGACCAAAATTTTGTACAAGATGCTATAAAAAATAAAAGAAAAGGAGTTATAGGTAGTTATGACTCAAAGGGCAATTTAAGAACTGCTAATGAAAAAGGAAATGTAAAAGCAAAAGAGAAAAACATATTAAAAAAAGCAGAACGTGTAGCAAAAGGTGCATGGGTAGGAACTCAAAAAGGATTTGCAAGTATAGCAGATGCAGCTATGCAAGAAACACGCAATGACTTGCAAAAAGGTGAAAAAATAGATAACTACAAAGATTTAACTAAAAATGAAATAAAAGCATTAGCACACTCATTAAATCCTTTTGCAAGTAGACAAGCAGCAAGTAAAGAAGCACAAAAAAACATCAAAAAAATATGGAAAGATGAAAACAAAAACATACTTCAAAAAATAACTGGAACAGGGCTTGAAGCTGTACAAGCAGGAACTATGGGTGATATTTATGGTTTAAAAGAATCTGTAAGAGGTTTAGGTGCAGTAGACCATAAAGCAGATGAAAAAGTCGAAAAAATACAAAAAAAGATAGATGAACCAATTAACAAAAGAATAGAGAAGCTAGAAAAAGAAGGCGAAAGATACGATAAATTAACAAACACTTTAACTAAATGGAATCAAATTGTAGGTAACATGGCTCCCGGTATAGCTGCAAGTGCAGTAACAAAAAATCCAAACCTTGCTATAGCAACAATGGCATTAGGTGCTAAAGGACAAGCAACAGAAAGAGCATTAGCACAAGGTGCTGATTTAGATACAGCAACAAAGATGGGAACTGCTGGAGCTTGGATAGAAGCAGGAACTGAAAAAATTACTGGAGGTGCAAAAATCTTTGGTGGTGGAGCTATAGATGATATTTTCGGAAACCTAATCAATTCTAAAGTTAAAAATAAAGGATTAAACTTCATTGCTAAACAAGGATATGGACTACTTGGAGAAACTTTTGAAGAAGTGCTTTCTGATTTAGCAGGAGTTATGATAGACAAAGGTACAATAAATCCTAAAGCAAAATATACTTTAGATGATTTCTTAGAAACTGCAAAAGACACTTTTGGTTCTACGTTCATACTTAATTTATTAACAGGTGGTTATGGTGGTAAAGCATATAACAACAATATTCAAGAAATGCAAAACTATGAAAACCAAATAAATGAAATAGAACAACAAAGACAGGCAGGTCAAATAGAACCTAAAGAAGCAAATGAACTTTTAGAAGAAGTAAAAGACGGTACATACCAACAAAACCGTAATTTAGAACAAATTGCTTCAGAACAATCTCAAGCAATAGAACAAGCTCTACAAAACGGACAAATAAGTCAAGCGGATGCAAATCAAGAGTATGAAGCATTAAATAACACATTAGTAAGTGAAAGAGAAAGAATAAACCAAAATCAAGTCGAAACACAGGCACAAAGCAACGAAACAGCACAAGGTAATGCAATTACACAAGAAACTCAAAATGAAGCTCAAAACGAGCAAAATAAAGGTACTCAAGAGAGTACTTTTAATAATGAGCAAAAACAAAAACAATTCGATATTATTCAAAATAACAATCCTATGCAAAATGATGTTAATACAGGCATAAGAAATGTAGAGGATATAAAAACACTTGAAGAAACATTACAAGATAGTGATTGGGCTGAATATGATGAATTTAATCCTGATTTAACTAAAAAAGATATACAAGATGCTATAGAAAAAGGAACTATAACAGTATATAGTTCTTATCCAATAGAACAAGGTATCTTTGTATCACCTTCTAAGATGGAAGCAGAAAGTTATTCGGGAGATGGAAAAATATATTCTAAAGAAGTTCCAATTCAAGATATAGCTTGGATAGATCCTACACAAGGGCAATATGCTAAAGTTGACAACATACCAGCAAAAACATCTGAAAATGTAATATCAGAACAAACTAAACCAACTGAGAACGTACAACAAACTGAAACACAAGAAGTTCAAAATGAACCTACTCAAGAAGAAACACAACAAGAATCAAAAGGCCCTGAAATTCTTGATAAGATGCCAAAAGAAAAAAATCCTACAATTAAATCAGTAAAGAAAGCAATAGATAGTTTCAGAAAAGAAATAACAGACATGTTTGCTCCTATATATGATTTAGCATACAAAAAGACAGGAAACAAAAATTTATATTATACAGCAGATAGAATATTAAGTTCAGATGGAAGAGCTCAAGTGGATTTGGGAACTAATCAGGTAGATTTAAACGGAAAACCATATACAAACTTTACTGATGAACAAGGTAATAAAGTTGCTATGGGATTTGAAACTGCTTATGATTTATATGGCAAAATACCTGATAAAGCGAAAAATGAGTTTTTAGTAAATCAACTTAACATGGATAGATTAAATCAAGGCGTAGAACAATTTGAAGGAATCACTTATCAAGATTCACAAAACACAATAAATGAATTAAAACAACAATATCCTGATATTGAAAAGTGGTCTGAAAATATTTATCAATACTATAGAAACTTACAACAAAAAATGGTTGATAATGGAAGAATACCTCAAGAACTTGCAGATGAGTGGCAAAAGACAACACCACATTATGTACATATTCAAAGACAAGTTAATAACCAAGGTAATACAGGAGTAAGTGTTAAAAACGGAAAAGTTGATTCTGATAATTTAATAAGAAAAGTTAAAGGTGGAGATTATGCAATTCTACCAATTAAAGATACAACAGCAAAATTCACTCAAAACGCATCAAGAGCATTTGCCTTTAATGATTTCGGTAAAGAATATGCAAGAACTATAGGAACAGATGCTAGAGGAGAAAATGTTGATAACAATACAAATATAGATGAAATTTTTGGATTTGAACCTGAATTTGTAAATACAGATGGCAAAGGCACTTATACATTGAAAATATATGAAAATGGTATGCCTGTAGAAATACCTATAAGTGAAGATGTTTACAATGCTTTAAGTCCAAAAACTATTCCAAGAGTAGGAGTTTTAGCAGAAGCAACAAATCTATATAAGGACTTACTAACTAACAAAAACCCATTCTTTGGATTTTTAAGAAACCCTATAAAAGATGCTGGGGATATGTTCTTATATTCTAAACACCCATTACGTAAATCTTTAGCAACTTATGGTAAATTGTTTACAGGAAGAACAGCATTAAAAGATAGAGTTATGACAAAAGATGGAGTAACAGCACAAGATATAGTTGATTTATATCATAATACAGGAAACGCAGTTCACTCTATCTATAAAAACGGACAATTTGAAAGTAATAAAGGTAATATTAGAAAAGGCATGGATAAAGCGTTATCACCCATTGAAAAAGGTAATGACTTTATGGAATCAATGCCTAGAATTACTGAATTTTGGAATACTATTCAAGCAGAAGGATACACAATAAAAGACGGTGAATTAGTAGCACAAAAAGGTAAAACACCTAAGAAAACACCATCACAAGTAATAGCAGAAGCAAGTTATAATGCAGCCGATGTAACTGTAAACTTCAAACGTGGTGGTAGAACTTCAAAAGCAATAAGTCAAAATGGTGGAATATTCTTCAATCCATCAGTACAAGGTGCTTCTAAATTTGTAAGAAACGTAACTGAAGCATATAGTGATGCAAAGTCAGGAGATTTAACAGCAGCTAAGAGATTAGTATTAAGAGCAGCAGGATTAGGAGTTGCTCCAGCATTATTAAGTGCAGCTATGTATGGAGATGACGATGACTACAAAGATATACAAGATTATCAAAAAGACCAATACTACTTAATAAAAGCAGGAGATGGCAAATGGATAAGAATACCGAAAGGACGTGCTATCAGTTTGTTTGAATCTGCAACAAGACGTGGTATAGATAAGGCACAAGGTGGAAAATTTGGTGCTAAAGATTACGGACAATTAGTATTAAATCAAATTGCTCCAAATAACCCATTAGATAATAACATTTTATCTCCAATAACATCAGCAATAACTAATAAATCATGGAGTGGAAATAAAATTGTTAGTGATTCTATGGCAAAAAGACCAGTAGAAGAGCAATTTAATGAGAAAACTGATGAACTTAGTAAAAAACTAGGAAAACAATTAGGTATTTCACCTATGAAAATCAACTATGTAATAGACCAATATTCAGGAGTATTAGGAGATTTGATATTACCACAAATAACACCAAGGTCATCTAACGGTTCTAGTAATCCAGTAATAAACATATTAAAAGACAACTATTCGTTTGATGCTGCTAATAGTAATAAGAGTGTAGGAAACTTTTATGAAACTAAAAACAAATTACAAACAAAGGCAAGAGGAACTAATGCAACTGATAAAGATAAGTTACAAAGCAAATATTTAGGAACAAAGGCACAAGACATGTATGCTTTATATACTAAAAAACAAGAAATTCAAATGGATAAAAACTTATCTAAAAAAGAAAAATATGAACAAGCGTTAGAAGTTCAAAAAGAAATTAATAAAATGGCAAAGAAAGCTACTGAAAATGCAAAAGACATAAAAATAGGTAAAAACACAGCAACAGTAGGAAATGCTCTTTATTATAAAGGTACTGACGGAGATTGGCATAAAGAAAGTGAAAAGACAACCGAAAAAAGAAAGGAATTAGGTTTATCTCCTGAAAAGTATTATTACTACAAAAATGAAGAATCATTTACAACACCTGATGGATATACAAAATCAATAGTAGGTGGTAAAAATGCTAAAAGAAATGTGGCTATAGTAGATGCTTTTAACTTTGATACTAGCGACTATTTAGAATATACATATAAACTAAGTCAAATAAAAGGTAAAAAGAACTCTAAAGGTTATACAATTAGGGGAACTAGACAACCAAAAGTTTTAAAATACATAAATAGTTTACCTATTTCAGCAGCACAAAAAGCATATTTATATAAAACACAATATAGTTCATATAAAGGTTATGATGGTCAATTTGTAAATACAATCGAAAAATCAAATTTAAGTAGTAAAGAAAAACAAGAAATATATTCTTACTTAAAGTTAGGAAGGTGATTAAATGATAAAATTTAATAATCAAACATTAGATGCAGAAATGGTACTAGGTGATACTGGTACCTTTTCTCTTACACCTAAGTTAGATGGTAATACTTATCTTACTACTGGAGATACAGTATATTTCACAGTTAAGCCAAGAAAAAAGGTAGTAGATCCAGCAACGGGAAACTTAGTTCCTGCTGAACCTATAACGCCTTTGTCAAAGTCAATAACCGAATTTGAAAATGGAACTGTAACTATACCTATAAATTCTAGCGATACATCTAATTTAGATGCAGGAACATATATCTATGATATACAAGTAGTAAGAGGAGATGGCACAGTAGATACACTTACTCCAAATGGACAAGCATATTTTACTTTGAAAAAAGGGGTGAAGTAGATGAACGTAGATTACAATACTGAAACTCAAGAGATAACAGTAGAACTTAATACTCCTACAATAGAGTTAGATACACCAACAGGTGGTAGAGGACTAAAAGGAGATACAGGTTCTACTGGACCACAAGGTCCAAAAGGAGATAAAGGTGATAAAGGCGATAAAGGTGATGCCTTTACTTACGAAGATTTTACTGAAGAACAGTTAGAAGCACTAACAGGTCCTCAAGGTCCTCAAGGTGAAACAGGTCCTCAAGGAGAACAAGGTATTCAAGGAATACAAGGAGAGCAAGGACCTAAAGGTGATACTGGAGATACAGGACCTAAAGGCGATAAAGGCGACAAAGGTGATAAAGGCGATACTGGAGAAAAAGGTGATGATGGTTATACACCAGTAAAAGGAGTTGACTATTTCACAGCACAAGATATAGCAAGTTTAAATATTCCTACAAAAGTTAGTGATTTGCAAAACGATACAGGATTCATTACAAACACAGTAAATAACTTAACCAACTACTATACAAGTTCAAATACATATACAAAATCAGAAGTAGATAGTTTAATTGCTACAGTAAGTTCTTTAAATATAGAAGTAGTACAAACACTACCTACACAAGATATATCTACATCTACAATTTATTTAGTACCAAATAGCACACAAGGTACAAACAACTACTATGATGAATATATATATGTAAGTAATTCGTGGGAACTTATAGGCTCAACTCAAGTAGATTTAAGTAATTACTATACCAAAACACAAACAGATGGATTGTTAGATGATAAAGCAGATACATCTGATATTCCTACAAAGGTGTCAGACTTACAAAATGATACAGGATACATAACTGGTTATACAGAAACCGACCCAACAGTGCCTAGTCATGTTAAATCTATAACTCAAGCCAATATAACAGCATGGAATAATAAATCTGATTTTTCAGGAGATTACAACGATTTAGATAATAAACCTACAATTCCAAGTGTTGGTAATTCAAAAGTTTATTATGGAGTGTGTGATACATTTGCAGGTAATCAAGAAAAAATTGTTACAATAGATTCTGATTATTCTTTAGTTGCTGGAAATGTTATAAGAATTAAATTTACTAACGAAAACCGTGCAAATTCACCAACTTTAAACATAAACAACACTGGTGCAAAAAGTATAGTTGCTAAACCTATTACTGGATTATACTTAGGAAATACAGTGGTAGAGTTTGTTTATGATGGTACAAATTATGTCATTTCTGATTATGGTAGTGCGACAACAGAGCATTGGGGAATAACTATGTTAAGTAATGATATAAACGATTATGACGAGTGGACAGCAGTAACACCTAAAGCTGCAAAAACATTGGCAGATACAAAACAAGATGTGCTAGTTTCAGGAACAAGCATAAAAACTATAAATAACACCTCTTTATTAGGAAGTGGAAATATAACTGTTTCAACATTTGATGGTAATTATAATAATTTAACAAACAAACCAACTATACCAACAGAAATGAGCCATAATAATATAGTCGATATTATAGGTGATTTAGAATTAAAAGATTTATCTTATTTATATGCTGAAAGAGAAGATTTTGAAATAAATGTAGGAAACTTTGATACGACAAACACAACTAATATGACAGGTATGTTTGCAGATTGTGTAAATCTTGAAAACTTATTTATATTAGATTTTGATTTCACAAATGTAACATCTTATTCTAACATTTTTAGAAATTGTGGTGCAGATAATGATTATCCTACTTATGTATATGTAAAAGACCAAGCAGCACAAGATTGGATTTTAAATTTAAGTTCTAATGATAGACCAGCAGATTGGACAAGTGATAATGTTCTAATAGGTGGAATTGGTTAGGAGGTGCTTTATGAGTAAATTTTTAGATGAAGAAGGTTTAAAATATTATGAAACAACAGTAAAAGCGAGACTTCAAAATAAACAAGATAAATTACAAAGTGGAGAAAACATAAAAACTATCAACAACGAATCACTACTAGGTAGTGGAAATATAAATATATCAAGTGGTGGCACAGCAACAGATGTAAGAATCAATGGTACATCAATAACTTCAAACGATGTAGCAGATATTCAAACTCAGGGAACATACAACTCAAGCACAAACAAAATTGCTACAATGAGTGATATACCAACAGTACCTACAGTAGGAAATGCCAAAACATATTATGGTACATCAACTACTGGAGCAACAACAGCAGCAAAAACAGTAACTTGTAGTGGATTTACACTTGAAACTGGAGCAACAATATTTGTTAAATTTACTAATGCTAATACTTACAATGGAACTGCAACTTTAAATGTAAATAGTACAGGAGCAAAAACAATATGTAGTGTAGGAACTACTGAAACAACTAGATATTACTGGAAAGCAGGAGAAGTAGTAGGTTTTGTATATGATGGTACAAACTATGTAATGATAGAAAAAGCCCCAGCAACAACAACATATTATGGAATTACTAAATTAAGTTCATCAACAACAAGTACATCTGAAGCACTAGCAGCCACACCAAAAGCAGTAAAAACTGCTTATGACCTAGCAGATAGTAAACAAGATGAAATAACATCTACAAATAAGTTAGATTATTCATTGATAGATAATACGCCTACAATTCCTACCAAAGTATCAGACCTTACTAATGATACAGGATTTATAACAAACACAGTAAATAACTTAACAAATTACTATACTACTTCAAACACTTATACAAAGAGCGAAGTAGATACATTAATAGGTGCTATAAGTACATTAAATATACAAGTAGTTCAATCGTTGCCTTCAACAGGTTCAACAACAACTATTTACTTAGTACCAAAAACAGCATCTACAAACGATGCTTATGATGAGTATATTTATGTCAATAATAGTTGGGAACATATAGGTTCAACTGAAGTAGACTTATCTAACTATTACAATAAATCTCAAGTAGATACACTATTAAATGATAAAGCAGACACAAGCGATATACCTACTAAAGTATCAGACTTACAAAATGACTCAGGATATATCAGTTCTTATACTGAAACTGACCCTACAGTACCTAGTTATGTTAAGTCTATCACTCAAGCAAATATAACAAGTTGGAATAATAAATCAGACTTCTCAGGAAGTTATAACGACCTAACAAACAAACCAACTATTCCTGACTCTACTTCAGACTTAACAAACGATTCAGGATTTATAGATAATACCGTAAGTAACTTAACAAACTATACAACAACAACAGCATTACAAACGTTATTAGATGGAAAAATGGATTGGACTGAGTTATCTAGTTCAACAGTTAGAATTTGGGATTTAGAACCTGGTGCATATAAGACTACAACTGCTGCTACATTATATTACAACGGTGCTTCAGGAAGTGGTTCTGAAAGAATCGGAAATGGTGCTTTGATATTTGTGTCCGAATCAGGAACAACAACAAAAGCATTCTATGTTTTAGCATCATATAGAGATGCAACAACACAAGTTTTATATTTCAATAATTATGTGGGATATACAAGTTCAACAGAAGGTTATTGTTATGAAAATCTACATACAGGAGATGTGGTTGATAACTTAACTTCAACATTAGCATCTTCACCATTAAGTGCAAAACAAGGTAAAGCATTAAAAGATTTAATAGATGGACTTGCAACAGTTGCTTCTACAGGAGATTATGATGACTTAACTAATAAACCTACTATACCAACAGTACCAACAACAGTAAGTTCTTTCACAAATGATGCAGGTTATATAACAAGTTCTGCATTAAGTGGTTATGCAACAACAAGTGCTTTAGATGATGTTCAAGACCAAGTAGATGCAAATAGTGCGAATATAATATCAAACTCCAATAAAATTGGAACACTTGCTAACTTAACAACAACAGATAAAACAGACTTGGTAAGTGCTATAAACGAGGTAAATGGACCAATTATTGATATAGATGATGTTTTAGCAATAACAAGTCCATCAGACACATTATTTGTTCAATTAACAGACTTATTAATATTGCAGCAACCATTTTATATAGATGATGGTAATGGGGTTAATCATTGTTGTAAAGTAATTTATGAGCAAGAAGAAGTTGGTACTTATGGTGAGGAATTAAGTTTTGTCTATGGTGATAATTATGATTTTTATATAGTTACTTTAATAACAGGAAGTGGTAATACAGTAGCTGTAACAAAATCACCTTATTCAGTTACAAATGCAAAAATAAATGGTACAAGAGTATCAGATATATTAACAAACACAGCATACAATAGTTCATCTAATAAATTAGCAACTATGAGTGATGTCTATGAAAAAATAGTTGATTATACATTTGAATCAGATTTAACAACTGTTTCGTTTGATAATTTGAATATTTTGCCAGGCGAAAAATACAAATTTAAAATAGTTGGGGCTGCCGTATCAAGTGCAAGTGATGTATATATGAGATTTAATGATGATGAAAGCACACAATATTTTCAATGTGGAACTTATATAAATGGAACTTTGACGGCAAATGGCAATCTAACGGAATCAAATGTATATAGGCAAGGTGAAACTGCATTTAGAATTGGAAACTCATTAAGAACTCAATTAACAACGATAGAAGGTACTATTGAATTAAGATATAACATAACTAATAGTAGAAATTGTCCTTTCTTTACATGGCATGGTGAGTGTTTATGGAACGGACAACAATATGTTTCAGATATGGTAGGTATATACGGACAATCAAGTGTTGATTCGATTACAAAATTAACATTTTCTGGTCCAACATTTAAAACAGGAACTAAAATTCAATTAATTAAAGTAAAAAATGAATTTACAATATAGAAGGAGGCGATAACATGAATGAAATAATAGTAGCAGTAATATCAGGGCTATGTGTTGCAATACCTTCTATCTATACAACTTTAAAATCAAGCAAGGCAAATAACGAATTGTTTGAATATAAAATTGGAGAATTAAAAGAAGATGTGAAAATACTAAGCGATAAAGTACAAGCACATAATAACTTTGGTATAAGACTAACAAAAGTAGAAGAACATTTAAGTACATTAAAAGAAGAAATAAATGATTTGAAAAGGAAGTGATTCAATGAAAGAAAAACTTGCTAAATTGATTGATTTGAAGTCAATCGTAACATTATGTTTAACTGGACTGTTAATCTACGGATTGGTAGCAAATAAATTTGATGCAAATGACGTAATGACTATTATAGTAATGGTCTTTACGTTTTATTTTGCAAAGAAAGATAAGGAGGTAGATCAATGACAACCTTAACTGAAAAACAACTTAAAAAAGAGCAAAAAAAAGAAGAAACAGAAATAATGGAAGGCATCAACGAAGATGGAAAGGGTGAAGAATAATGGGATATTCTAAATTATGTTGTAAAAGAATACCTGCTTACACAGGTAATTACACAAAAGGAAGAAATACCAAAATTAAAAAAATAACTATCCATCACGTATCAGGAGTAGTTAGTGTAGAATCACTAGGTGCTATATGGAAAAGAGTAGGAAGAAAAGGTTCTTCTCACTATGGAATAGGAAATGACGGAAGAATAGCAAACTATGTAGATGAAAACGATACTGCTTGGACAGATTCAAATTGGAACTCTAATTGCCAATCAGTAACTATTGAAACATCAAACTCTAAAATGGGTGGTAAATGGCCTGTATCTGATGCAGCATTAAAGAGTTTAATAAGACTATGTGCAGATATTGCTAAAAGAAATAAACTAGGTAAGCTAGTAAAAGGTAAAAACCTAACTTGGCATAAGATGTATGCAAACACAGACTGTCCTGGGCCTTATCTATTAAGTAAAATGGATTATATAGTTAAAGAAGCAAACAAAATACTTGATGGAGAAAGTAAGGAAAAAGTAGACCAAATCTTACATAAAGGTTCAAAAGTTAAATTCAATGGAGTGTTCAGAGTAAATGAATTAAAAGGAATAAGCAAAAAATATAAAAATGGAGCAATAGGTTGCTATGCAACTTGCTATGGAAAACCAGTAGGAGAAAACGATTGGATTCCTTGTGGTCCGACTGCTAAATGTGATAAAAAAGGTAAAAATATCAATAACAACGCAATATTGAAAAAAGGAGATTATTGGTGTTGCACGAAAACCTTTACAGTTAAAAGTATTGAAGCACCATCTAAGTACACTAAAAATGGAGTTGCAGTATTGGAGGCAGATGGAGTAAAATTTAGAGTAGATTGTAGTGTTTTAAAAGAAGTTTAGGAGTGATTATATGAAAATAGGAATTGATAAAGATAGTATCGATTGCCCTAAAAAAAATGAAAATGAATATATCTATATATTTGATGACGAACCTCTAAAAGATTTATTAGAAACAAATTTGCATTGTATTCATTATAAACATTGTGAATATGTAGATATAAACTTAACTAAATATAAAATAAATTGTATGAAACAAACTACATTAGAAAACAAAGATTATGACAAATTGCCAGAAAAGAAAGATTTCAAAATAGGAATAATAATACCAAACTATAATTATGAAAACACATTAGAAAAATGTTTCAATAGTGTTTTTAGTCAAACATATAAAAATTTTGAAATTGTGTTTGTAGATGATGTTTCAACAGATGATTCTGTGAAAGTTGCAAAAAAATATTTAAAACCACCTCACAAAATAGTAGAGCTAAAACAAAAGCGATATAATGGTGGTGCAAGAAATGAAGCATACTTACATTTATCTGATGATGTTGACTATATTTTTTGTTTAGATAGTGATGATTGGTTTATAGATGAATATTGTTTAGAAGATATAAATAATAGACTGCAAACAGAACCAGATGTTCTTTTTACAGGTTTAGCTAAATATGAAAAAGGTAAAACAACAACTGAGTTTGTACCAGAGTATAATAATAAATATGATGCTTTAAAGGGGTGGAGTGGTTGTGGCAAAGTTATAAAAAAAGAACTAGCGACACAACAAAAATGCCTATATAAAGAAGGTACACTTAAAGAGGATAGAAACCAACATTGTAGAATTTGTATTTATATGAATAGTTTTGAAGTGTTAAAGAAACCTATATATGTATGGAATAGAGAAAATAATAAATCTGTAACAACAAAAAGAAACGATATAATGTGGCAAACATCTACAATAAGGCATCTAGCAGATGTTAAGCAATTATATTTAGAAGAAAGAGGAAAAGACCCTATGGTTGATTCTTATTTAGAAGAAAGATTAAGGATGTGTAATATAGAAGTTCAAACAGGAGGAAACGCACAATGGTAAAAAAGTATATTATAATATGTGGAGGAAACTATAGCACATATTTTGAAAAACCTAGACAATTAAGTATTGTTATGGGTGAAGTTCTAGTTGAAAGAACTATAAGATTATTAAAAGAAAACGGCATCAAAGATATATCAATAAGCACAAACTATAGAGATTTCGACTATTTAGGTGTTCCTATATTAGAACACGAAAATAACTATAGAACCGAAGGTTATGAAGTGAAAGGTTATTGGTGTGATGCTTTTTATCCTACAGAAGAACCTGTATGTTATATCTTTGGTGATGTTTATTTTAGTGAAGAAGCAATCAAAAAGATAGTAGAAACAGATACAGAAGATATAGAGTTTTTTGGTTCAAGACCACCATTTGCAGAAAAATATCCAAAAGACCACGAAGAACCATTTGCATTGAAAGTAGTAAACACAAAACATTTAAAAGAAGCAATAGAGAAAACAAAAAAATGGGAAGATGAAGGTAAGTTTTGGAGAAAACCTTTAATGTGGGAATTATGGGCAGTTATAAAAGACGTTCCATTACAAAAAGGACCTGGAGAATTTCCAGCAGATTACGTAGTTATAAACGACTATTCAAGTGATATAGATAGAAAATGGGATATACGAAATTTAGAAATAATGTTAGGAGGAGTAAAAATGGTTAAATTAGAAGCAGTTGAAGATTTTACTTTAGGTAAATTCAATGAACTAAAAGAATTAACAAGAAAGAATCCAGCAAAAAACGAAAAAGGTTTTGTGTATGAAGGAGATACTTTTGAGTGTGATGAGCAAATGAGAGATTATTTGTTAGGAGATAACAAATATAAAAGAGCATTTGCAAAAGTGATAGAAGTTATTCCTGAAAAGAAAGAAGAAATTAAAATTGAAGCAAAAGTAAAAACTGATGAACCAAAGCCAAAAAAGCAAGCAATAATCAAAAAATCTAAAAAATAGGAGTGATAATATGGAAGAAAAGGGTTTAGCTTTAGAATTACTATCAGATTATAAAAGGGCAAACAAAAGACAATTTATAATTATAATAGTAATTTTAGTAATGTGGTTTTTGACTATAGGGTATTTAGTTTATACCTTAAATGATATAGGTACAATAGAAACTACTGCACAAGAGATACAAGATGTTGATTCTATTGATAATTCAAATATAGCAAATGGAGATATAAATGGGTACGATAAAACAAACAAGGACAGTAACTAAATATAGAAAATCAAGATCAAAACCAAAACATTGTCCGACCTGTGGAGCATTTGTAGCAGGTAGAGGTAATAGAAGTGCTAAAGCTAGAGTTCACAAATGATGAACTAGATTATATAAAGTCAAAGATACATTTTACGCCTTTTCAAGAAAGAATAATAAAATATAGACAAAATGAATACTCTATAACAAAGATGTCTATGCTAGAAAATTGTAGTGAAAGTACAATAAGTAGAGAGATAAAGAAAGTTAAAAAGAAGATTATGAAAGTAATCTGACAAAAACAAGACAAGAAGTAGGTAATTCCTACTTCTTTTTTTGTGCAATAATTTAGTTAGAAAGGAGGAATACACCTAGATAATTGTTTAAAACGCAGTCTATAGGTTTTAAGTATTCCTCTTTTCTCATTTTAGGAGGAATTAATATGTTTGGAAATTATAATCCGCAAGGAAGTATAGACAGAATAAATAGTCATATTGCAGAACTTGAGAGAATGAAATCTCAATTAACGCAACAGCAACAACAAATGCCTAATCTAACACAAAACTTTCAAATCGCACCAAATCAAGGTGGTATGAAGTATGCAGAGAACTTAGAACAAGTAGAAAAAGAGTTAGTTTTATTAGATACTCCATACTTCAGTCGAGATATGTCAGTTTTATGGGTTAAAAAGGCATCAGGAGAAACGAAATCATACGAGTTAAGGGAAATAGTCAAGAAAGATGAAAAAGACCTTAAAATAGAGTTTTGATGGCAAAAATCGAAGAGTTAGAAAAGGAGGTAAATAATGAATCAGGTAACATTAATGTTGATGAACCAGTTGAAAGCGAAAAATCCACAAAAGTTTCAAAGAGTGGAACAACTAATGCAAAATCAAAGTAATCCTGTAGAAGTATTTAAACAGGTAACAAGTGGTTATAGTCAAGGACAAATGGACAACTTCTTTAATCAAGTAAAAAATATGGGGTTTGGAGATGATTTAATAAATCAATTAAAAAATGGTGTCGACACAAAGTGATTATATAAAAAGAAAGGAGAATAGAGATGAACGGTAGTAATGGAATCGTACCAACTGTTGACCTAGCAACTAACGGTGTATACAACAGTGGCTTCGGTGGCTTCGGAGGAGATGGAATCTGGGCATTAGTGCTTTTAGCATTATTGTTTGGAGGAAACGGATTCGGAGGATATGGAAATGGTTGGAATAATGTAGCAACTACTGATTTTGTATCTAGTGAATTTACTCAAAGAGATGTAACTAATGGTACTCAATCAATCCTAACTTCATTATCAAATGGATTTAGTGATGCTGCTACTAACTTATGTAATGTAAGAAGTGATGTTTTAACTGGTAATATGGGATTACAAAATTCTATATTAGGAAGTTCAAACGATATTCAAAGAGATATTTTAACTCAAACTAACGAGTTAAATACTAACTTACTAACAACTGCATTACAAAACCAAGCAAAGATGGATGAGTGTTGCTGCACATTAAGAGCACAAGGAATTGAAAACACTCAAAAAATACTTGATGCTATGAGTCAAAATACTATTGATGATTTACGCTCACAAGTAAATGACTTAAAGAACACTATCACAGCAAATGGTATTGGTACTTCAATAGTAAATCAAGTAAGACCATATCCAATTCCAGCATATCCAGTTTCAAGTCCATATACAGGATTATTATATGGAAATGGATTCTATGGAAACACAATCGTATAGCATAATGTCTTAAAGACAATCTCTAATGAGAACTTGCTAATTATATGAGAATAGGCAAGTCCTATTCTTTTTTGAAGGGAGGAAAACAAATGATAGAAAGTGTACAAGAACAAGAATTAGTCTTAACATCTAATACTGCTCCTATTACTTTTTCTGATACAGACCTAAGAACAAATAGTGCAAATTGTCAATGGGGTTGGTTAAATCATAATGAAGGAAGTGCTACTTTCAATATAGTAAGTGGAGGTATATATGAAATCAATTTCAATGCAAATGTTACAAGCGGTACTGCAGGAAATGTTGGTTTTGCTATTTTTGCTGATGGTACTCAGTTAGCAGGAAGCGAAATGGATACTCCAGTTACTGTTGGTGTTTATACAAATATATCTAGCACAAAATATATAAGAGTTTGTGGTAGAGGTAGTGTATCAATAACTGTTAGAAGTATACCAACAATAACTTATGACGGAACAACAACTGATACTCAAATACCTATTGTAAAAAATGCTAACATTTCAATAAAGAGATATGCGTAGTGTAGATAATCTTTCTTTGATTTTACAGGCATTAAGTTTAGAAATATTATTCAGAGACTATAACAACTATGATCTGATGCAAGAATTACAAAATCAAGATACTAATTATTTACAAAAAATAATATCTCAAAATGAAGAGATATTAAATCTTTTGAAAGAAAGGAGTAATTCCGATGGAAGAAAAAATAATAAATAGTGTAAAAGAATACCTAGAGCAAGTAGGAAATGACGGAATTAATTCTACAGATATAGATTACTTGTTTAAAGCGGTAGATATATACAAAGATATGAAGGAGGTAGAGTGTATGAATTACGGAAATTATGGAAACTATGGAAGATATGACGGTTATGGAGAATATGGTCGTAGAGGATATGACACAAAATACCGTGGTGAAGAATATATGGATGGTATGAGAGGTAGTTATAGAAATTACGAATCAGCAAGAAATGAATATAATAATGGAAATTATGGGGCAAAAGAAGATGGATTAAAAGAATTAGACTATATGATGCACGCTGCTATGAAATTTATCAAAATGGTAAAACAAGAAGCAACTTCACCTGAAGAGCAAGAAATAGTAAGACGACACATTATGAAAATAAGTGAAATGTAATGTATAGGTTTTATAATGCGAACTCATTAGGGAACTTTGTAAACGATTGTACTATCCGTGCAATTTCTACAGCAGAAAATAAAACTTGGGATGAAACATATAATGAAATAAGCGATATAGCACAAAGAAACGGTACTATGATGGATGATAGAAACTTCATAAGGGGTTTACTAGATTACAGGTATAAACGTGTACCATACCTGCCTTATACAGTAGGAGAGGTAGCAGGAGAATATCCTGATAAAACTCTACTTATAACAATGGATGGACATATAACCTGTTCAATATATGGAGTAATCTATGATAGTTTTGATTGTAGAAAAAGAGTTGCAGAAGATGCTTGGATAGTAAAATAAGAGGCCTTATAGCCTCTTTTTGTATATTAATGAATCAATAGACCAATTAGGGTATAGTTGGCTTAAATAGGCTTCTATATTACGTTTAATATGCTCTTTTCGTTCTTTGCTTTTTCCGTTATCAAAACTATTATGACAATCTTGGCATAATGTTACAATATTTTCTTCGATTCCTAAACCACCGTGTGAACGTGCAATATAATGAGCATTAGGCATAGCAAAAGGACTGCCACAATTTATACAATGATGATGGTCTCGTTCCCAGACTTTTTCTTTTACAGCTTGGGAAATATCACAAGCTTTACTCCTTTTTGATTTCATAAAACCTCCTTTTTATTGACTAAATAAAGAAAATAGGGTAGAATACCACCTCACCGAAGGAGGTGGAGAAGAAGTGATGCAAATAACATACCAAAAACGTGATGGCAGCATAATGCAAAAATATAGAAATACGATGCTACCCTATGACATCGGTGATACAACGTCTATGGGTTGGAAAGTACTAAACATAGAATATGAATATAAGGATAAATGGTATTCAAAGGAAGAATACGACAAGTTGATACAAAAAAATAAAGAAAGATATATCAGGAAGAATCAAATCAAAGAATTATGTATTAAAGAAACCAAAACCTTATTATATTATTTTATAGTGATAACAATCCTTTATTATATAAGAATAAGGATAGGTATATAATTGCATCAGCTTCTCGATTTAATAAAAAATTAAATGAAAAATATTTTCAAAAAAAGTGTTGACTTCTTAAATATTAAGAGTATAATGTTAAGTGTAAGGGAAACATAAACAACTTAACAATTATGTCTTGGGAAGTTAACATAATATCAAAATCGAGAAGTTTAACTCAAGACAATTAGTCTTGGGTTTTTTTTGTTTCCAGAAAGGAGAAGATATGAAGAAAGTATTATTTCCAGGTCTTTTAGGAGAAATGGCAAAACGTGGAGAAACACAAAGAACTATAGCTAAATTACTAGAAAAATCGCCTCAATCAATAAGCAAAAAGTTCAATGGAAGAAGCCAATGGTCAATAAGTGAAGTAGATAAAATATGCGAACACTATAACAAAGACTATTACGAACTTTTTAAGAAAAAAGATTAATTAAATTATATCAAAAATTAATCCCTAAAGCAAAAAGTAAAGGAGGTAAATATGCAAACAAAAAAAGAGAAACCCATTGGAAAAGATTTCTCAACTACATTATATCACTTTAACACAAAAAACACAAATGTAGGTGATAAAAATTGAAGAGCTTTACTATCTATGAAGAATACTTTGATTTGATAACAATATTGCCTAAAGAAGAAGAGCAAAAAGATCTTTTATATAAGATAGCGGAATATATGTTTTACGATAAAGAACCAACATTAAATAAGAATCAAACTAAGATTTTTAACAATTTAAAACGACCTCTAAACAAAAGCAAAACTAAATCAAAAGCAACATCAAATCAAAATCAAAATGAAATCAAAATGGAATCAAAAACAAATCAAAACGAAAACACATCTAATGATGTTAATGTAAATGTTAATGGTAATGTATTTAAGAAACCTACATTAGAAGAAGTAGAAGAATATTGTAGAGAGAGAAATAACAATGTAGATGCAGAAACATTTATAAACTTTTATGAAAGCAAAGGTTGGTTCGTAGGTAAAAACAAAATGAAAGATTGGAAAGCTTGTGTAAGAACTTGGGAAAAGAAAAGTAAACATATAATTGCTAAAGAAGAAAAAACTGTTCCTGATTGGTTTGAACAACAATTAGAAAATCAAGAACCCACAAAAGAAGAACAACGAGAAATGGAAGAAGCATTAAATATATGAATCAAGATGGACCTGTAATTACAAAAGAATTTAAAGACAACAGAAATATTATTACATATTTAGATGAAAACGAATTTAAAAAACGAGAACGAGCAATTAAAAAATATCTTATGGGAGCTTACAAATATTGGATTTTTGAAGTAATACCAAAATTACAAAAAGAAAACAAGATAGATGGCAAATATGAATTAGAACTACCTGTAGATAAGTTATTTAAAAAAGTTTATGGGGAAGTTAAAGTTTTATTTACTGTGAAAAATGATGTAGTGATTCTCGAAAATATAGAACCTACCGAAATGTTATTAGATATGCACAAAAGAGATTTGCCATCATACAAAGGTGTTCCATATAGGAACGAAAAAGATAAATTTAAAATTGAGTTAATGAAGGAGTGAATTATGGAAAAAGAAGAATTATTAAGACAATTAGAATACATAAAAAGTGTATTAGAAGATTTAAAACAAAATGATGGCGAAAGGTCATTTTATTGCTATCAAAAAAATCAAATTGAGGAAGAATTAAAAGAATTAGAAAAGGGTGGTGATTTAATTGAAAGACAAGATCAAAGAGATTAGATACCAACAACAGATAAACAAACTAGAAAACGAAAACGAAACATTAAAAGCAATTATTAAAGAAGAATTGTATCAAGAGTTTATGGATTATGTAGATGTAAGGACTAGATGTGAAAAACTTGAAGAAACAAATAAAAGATTAAGAAGCAAGATTAAAGACTATCAATCAAAGACATATAAAGGGGGCAAAAAGTAATGGAAGAATTAAGATTCGGACAAAATCCTATGTTAGAGGCTCAAAAACTAGCTAATGAATCAGTAGATAAGCAAAAGAGATATATGCAAATAAAAGAAATTCTTAAAGGTAGAAAAATGACTGCAAAAGAGATAGCGGTAGAAATGTCAGATAGAGGATATATACCTTTTAGTGAAAGAAATTTTACATCACCAAGATTAACTGAATTATGTCAAAAAGGGGAAGTTGAGCCAATAGGTAAAAAGAAATGTGCCTATACAGGAAAATTAGTAACCGTATTTAGATTAAGGGAGGAAAATTGATATGAATATATACGAAAAACTAATGAACGTACAGCAAGAATTAAAAGCTCCTAAAGGAAAATGGAACTCATTTGGTAAATACAACTATAGAAGTTGCGAAGACATATTGGATGCAGTTAAACCAATATTAAAAAAGAATAAATTAGTATTACAACTTACTGATTTAGTAATACCAGCAAGTGAAACAAGATTTTATATTAAAGCAACCGCAAGACTTATTGATATTGAGGCAACTGAAAACAATGTAATTGAAAATACAGCATTTGCTAGAGAAGAAGAAGAAAAGAAAGGTATGGATGGTAGCCAAATTACTGGTACAGCATCCAGTTATGCAAGAAAATATGCTTTAAATGGACTTTTCTTAATAGACGATACAAAAGATGCTGATACTGATGAATATCATAACCAAAACGAACAAAAGAAACTTGTAACAAAAGCACAAATAAAAAAACTAGGAGAATTAGTTGACGATATACCTGCTATGCTAAATTACTACAAAGTTGATAAGATTGAGAATTTGAGTTATGAAGATGCTAAAAAGACAATAGAAAGAAAAGAAAATGCTGCTAAGCGAGAAGATGCGTAATGAAAGAAGTTTGGAAAGACATAAAAGGGTATGAAGGTAGATACCAAGTAAGTAATTTAGGTAGAGTTAGGAGTTTGGATTATACATACAAACAAAGCCATGGTTATAGAACAAGAGAAGGTAAAATTCTAAAACCTTCTCTAAAACCTAATGGTTATGTAAGAGTATCATTAACAAGAAATAAACAAGTTATGATTCATAGATTAGTAGCTGAAACATTTATACCAAATCCTGAAAATAAGCGAACAGTAAATCACAAAGACGGTAATAAAGCAAATAATAGAGTAGAGAACCTAGAGTGGAATACACACAAAGAAAATAACAATCATGCAACTAAAAACAACTTAAATAATTGTGCAAAAAAAGTTATTTGTTTAGAAACGAAAGAGATATTTAATTCCACTCATGAAGCTGATAGAAAATTCAAAGGAAACGTTTGGAATTGTTGCAAATATAGAAATAGAACAAGTGGTGGTTATCATTTCATGTTTTTAGAGGAATATAATGAAAATCTTATCTGAAAAACAGGTTCATACAGAAAATTTTGCTGGAACTGTGGATTTGATAACAGGTATAGATGATTTTGAAACACCTGAATTAGCTTATAACGAAACTTGGCACACTTATCGACTTAAAGGAAAGATAATTCCTAGTGTAACGAGATTATTAGATGACGGAACATACTTAAATGTAGACCCTAAAGTATTGGAATCAGCTCAAATGAGAGGAACTTTAATACACAAAGAGATAGAAGACTATCTAAAACATCAAATAAAAGGCTATACAGATGAGTTTTATGAGTTTTTAGATATTTATACTAACAACAAAGAAAAGTTTGAAGAAAAGGCTATTTTTGATATAAAAACGTATAGTCAAGCATCTCCAAAGAACAGAGAAAAATGTTTGAAGCAAGAAAAGATGTATGCTGAAGCAATTAAATACCTAACAGGTGAAGATATAGAACACTTTTATATGATACATCTACCTAGAGGTAAAAAAGGAAAATTAATAGAATTGGAGTGATTATATGTTAGATTTTATCTTTGATTACTTTGAAGTAATTTTAGTTATAGTAATGATTATACTTCTTATTATAGCAACAAACTATCAATTTAAAGAACAAATAAAATGTGAACAAGATGGTGGAGTAGCAATAGAAAGATTTATGAGTTATCAATGTTTAACTAAAGAAGATTTGGAAAAGTTGAGAGGAGGAAAATGATGAATCAAGTAGTATTAACAGGAAGATTGACTAAAGATGTTGAATTAAAACACACTCAAAGTGATAAAGCAGTAGCTAGTTTTACACTAGCAGTTGATAAATACGGAGAAGGAGCTGACTTTATAAATTGTATTGTATGGGGAAAACAAGCAGAAAACCTATGCAAATACCAAGAAAAAGGAAGCCAAATAGGATTATCAGGAAGAATATCAACAAGAAGTTATGAGGATGATAAAGGGAATAAAAGAAACATAACTGAAGTTGTAGCTGATACTATCGAATATTTAGGTACAAAGAAAAAAGATGCACCTGAATATGATGCAGTAAACAACACAAGAAAAGAAGAAACAACACCTTACGATATTAAAGGTGAAGGCAACGGAATAGAGATTAGTGATTCAGACTTGCCATTCTGATAGGTGATAGTTATGGAAGTAACAGGAAAGATAGTAGACCTAGAACTAGATTATGCTTTACATAGATCAAAAGTAACTTTACAATTCGACAATCAAAGAGTTATTGCTACTGACGAGTGGACTAAACTATCAAATGCAGAAAAGATAACCATTACATTAGAAGAACAAATAGAAAAAAGAGGTACAAATGCAAATTCAGCTTTATGGGTATTGTGTAATAAGATAGCAAATAAGCTAGGAACAACAAAAGAAGAAATGTATATCATGGAACTAAAAAAATACGGGCAATCATTTTTAGTTCCTCTTGTACCCGGTATAAATCCTAAAGGATATTTTAAATACTATGATTTTAGAGAAAAAGGCGAAATAAATGGAAAACATTGTAATTGGTATGTAGTTTACAAAGGTTCTAGTGAATATAACAAAGAAGAAATGAGAATATTACTCGAAGGAGTAAATAGTGATTGTAAAGAACTAGGTTTAGAAACAATAGAAGACTTTAAAATGAAAAAGTTAATAGAGGAGTGGGAGTGATGACTGAATCCGATAAAATAAAAGAATTAAGTAGGAAAATAAGAGAATTAGAAAAGAAAATAGAAAAACAAAACATAGATTTAATACAAATGCGAAGTGTATATCAAGGAAATGTAGAATTACAAGACATAAATATAGACCTAGAAAGAAAGATAGAAAGATTACAAAAAAAAATCAAAAGATTAAAAGGAGAGAGCGAATGATAATAGGAATGATATTAGGATTAATAGTATATTCTCTTACAATGTTAGTAATAATAGGTTATGAGGAGTGATTAAATGATAGGTTGGTTATTAATAGTAATATTATTAGCAATAATAATGCTCTTTTTAGGGAGTGATAAAGAGTGAATATACAAGCAATAGATAAATGGTTAGATAATGAATATGGGGTATCTTATACAAAATTAGAAGAATTACACGACTTTGTAGTAGAACAAGATTTAAAACATAGAGAAGAAAAAGATAAAGAAATAGAAAGACTAAATTATATTATTAATGGAATTGATGAAATACTAAAAGAACATATTAACGAATGTAGAGTAGAACTTAATATGATTATGAAGAGTGATGATTTAGATTATGTAAATGAGTGTTCAAGAGAGTTTGATGTTATCAGAAAAAATATAGAGATGATAATAGAAAAAATTGAAGAACTAAAAGGAAGTGATAAAGAGTGAGAACTTATAGTCTTACATTAAAAGATAAAATATATTTATTTTTTCAAGAAAATAGCATAAAAAGAATTGCTTATTTATCTCCCAAAGTATATGAACATCAACTTAATTGGTTTAACGAACAGGGAATAAGAATACCAAAAGACTTTAATAGATATATTTCTAATTATGTAGATAGTTTAATATTTGAATATGATTTAAGGAAGTGATAAAGAGTGAATGATTTATTATTTGAATATAAAGTCAGAACAAAACATAGATTAGGTTTTAAAGAGTTTAGTTTTTATGCAACTACTGATATTGAAGAATTTTTAAATAGAAACAATATTGAATATGTAAGAAATGCTACCGATACAGTAGAAAGTAGATTATTCAAAGAAATAGAAAGACTAAATAATATAATAAATGAAATAGAAGCAATAATTTATAATAATCAAATAACAGGAATAGAAGCACGACTAGAAATACAAGAAAGATTAGATAAATTACAAGAACTCAAAGGAGTTGATAAAGAGTGAATATAGGCAAATGGGAAAGGAAACCATTAAAAAAAGAACTTAACGATATAATCAAACTTCAAGAAGAAAGAATAAGTGAATTAAATAAAGAAATGATGAAACTAAATGTAGTTATCAGAAACCAAAAACCTATACGAATAGACACACGAGGTTTAGATTATATGGTTGATTTAGAACAAAAATATTTTGTATTACAAGACATAATAAAAGAAGTAAGAGAAATCAACAAATATATTTATAGTAATTTAGAAAATATAGACTATGGAGAAGTAAAATGTAAAATTAATAGAACTTTAGAAATGTTAGATAAAGGAGGTAATAGTAATGAGTGATATTTACAAAGAAAAAGAATGGGAAGTTAGAAAAAAAATAGAAGAAACTCCAAATATTCCTAGTGTCTTTGAAAATTATGTCAAAGAGGTGGACAAGTTTATAGATTATCAAATAAAAGATGTTATAAAAGAAAGAGATGAAAATTATTTATTAAAACAAAAACTAGAAGCAGTAAAAAACGAAATAAAAAAAATAATCAACGAAATAGAAGATAATCCGAGAACAAATGCAGAATTAAGAGATAAATATAACATACAAAAATTAAAAGGTATTTTAGAAATATTAGATAAAGGAGAATAAATAATGAAAAGGCCTGACTTTATAGATTTTATTTTAAAAGATGTCAATAGTGTCAAATTAAAAGAGTATATAAATACTCTTGAAGATACAATCGAAAGAATAGATGAGTTAGTAAATAACGAAAAAATTACAGGTATAGAATCAAAACTAATAATTAAAGATTTATTAAAGGAGATTAACAATGATATTGATTGAGATTGGAGTAGTTTTAATATTTATAGCTTTGTTGTTAGAAATTATAACTTATTTAATTGATAATGAAGTTAAAAAGAAAAATATAAAAAGGAGAAAAAAATGAACGAATTAACAGAAACTCAAAAAAGAGTTTATTACATAATAAAAGATTTTATAGAGCAAAAAGGTTATAGTCCTTCATTTAGAGAATTAGCAAAGCTTAATGGTAATAATAGTGTAGCCACAATGCAATTTCATTTAAGAAATCTACGAGATAAAGGATACATAGATTACACAGATAAATTAAGCAGAACGATAATTATTTTAAAATAGGAGAGTGTATATGTTTGTTGTTGAATATAAGGGGAACGGAGATTATTTAACAAAAAGTTATTGGAAAGGAGTAAAAAATCATACAACTATGTTTTTATCAGAAGCACATTTATTTACTCTTTTTGAATTAAAATTAGCATTTAGAACTATTTTACATAATAGAGAAAACTATAAAGTTTATAAAATTGATGTAGGAGGTATAAATGACATTAGAAGCGATATATAAAGAATTAGAAAAATTAGAAAATGATTTAGAATATTATGAAAATCGTTTAGAATCTTTAAAATCATTAGTCCTTCCAAAAACTACACAATTTGATAAAGTTATGGTTGATGGTGGTAAACATATAGATAATTTATTCAAATATGTAGAATTAGAGAATAAGCAGCAGCTAGAAGTAACTATTTTATACATTAAATCCAAGATAAAGGATTTAAACACTCTAAAAGACAAGGAAATAGACCGACTAGCTAAGTTTGGAGAAACAACTAAAGCAGTAGTCTTCCTGAGAGAAAAGGACTTTATAATTGATAAAAACGGTAAAAAAAGACATCTCTATTGGCAAGAGATCGCCGACAAAGTCTATTGCAGCGAAAAATCAGCTAGAAACTGGTATAATTTAGCAATAGAAGAAAGAAAAAAGGGAATATAATCCCTTTTTTAGTTTAAATCCTTTATTTCAGATTCAATGTTTTTGTTTTTTTAGTTCTTCGTGAGCCCAACGTAAAAATTCGGCTTTATTCATACCATGTTCTTCTAATGTTTGCATTAATTCTTCATAATCTTTAGTTAAAATTCTTAAATTAAATTGTTTATATAGTTCTCTATTACGTTTTACATTATATGCTACTTTATTTTTACGAGCATATTCTGATAATCTAGGCATTTTTATATCACTCCTTCTATGGTATATATTATATAATATGACAACTTAGTTGTCAATTATTTATCTAATTTTACTATTTTACTAGTTAATCCTGTTAATTCTTGAAGGTATTTTATAAAATGTATAAAGTCTTTAGTTGTCCAATCTTCATATTCGTTTTCGTTATAAGATAAAATATCATGATGTACCCACTCTTTTTCAGTTACGGGATCTTCCATATATCTTCCTTCTTTTTCTAATTGCCTAATGATAATCTCATCAAATTCATTAATCTCATTTATAAATAATTCTCTTTTCATAATAATAACTCCTTTTCTATAATCTTATATTCAGATACAAGTTTTTTATTAGCTCGTTCTGATAATCTTTGTTCTTGTTTTTTACATAATTTTATATATCGTTCAGCCCCACGATAAGTAGGGGAGATTGATAATAATCGTCCGTTGCATCTTACTTCAAACAACTATATCATCTCCTTTACTTCTTTTATGTTTTCTTCAATTAATTCTATTAGTTTTTGTATACTTTTTGTATCTTCTTCAGTATAATCTCTACTTATTCCATTTACATACTCATTAAATAGTATTCTTGCGTTCTCAAATAAGTCAAATAATTCACGTTTAGTTAACATTGTGTCCCAATTATTCATTAAAATCACTCCTTACTAATTTATCTATTGTTATTCCGAATATATCGGCTAGTTTTATTAGGTCATCTAGGATAGGGGAGCGAATCCCTTTTTCCCACTTTCCTATAGTTGTATAGTTTTTATCTAGTCTTTTAGCTAGTTCTTCTTGTGTTAATCCTTTTTTTAATCTTAATTGTTTAAGATTATTTGAAAAATTATTCATGTTTATTCACTTCACTATTAATCTTATTTAATATTTCATTAAAAGCACCTATAAAGTAGTCTTTTTCAAAGTACTGTTTTAAATCTTCTAAATCTCTTTGAAAGTCTAGTAAATCGATTGTTTTATAACTATAACTTTCCAATAAATCAGTAATCCATTTTACATTAGTAAAATCTTCCTTCGCCATTTTTATTAATTCATCAGAACAATCTTTTACTATTTCATACTCTCCACTATTCATTAATAAGTCTTCTTGGATTGTCTCTATTAATAAGTTTTTCATTTCCTTATAATCCATTAGATTTTTATAATCACTATTCAAATCTACTATAAAATATTGTTTAATCATCTTAATCACTCTCCTCATATAGTCTATAAACATAATATTTTATTAATTCTAATAATTCTTCTTTAACTTCTTTATTTCCATCAAAAAAAGACAATATACTTTTTATTAAATCGGTTCTATAATCATAATCTTCGTAAGAATCGTCCCATACTGTATTAATATCATAATCAATGTTTTGATATATTTGTAATAATTTATCTTTATTCTTCATTTTATACAATCTCCTTAATATTTTTTGATTGGTAATACCAATCCTTTTTCATTATCTTTATTGATTATTACAATAGGTTTATATTCATTTTTAGGTACGTATACATTAATATCAGTTCCTAGCACGTCTATTACATTTTTTAAGAAGATTATATTCACGTTCATATTGTTTATTTTATATGTCTCTACTTTTGCGTTCTTTTTATGTAGTTTATAAAATTGTTCCATGTCATTCAGATCAATTTTTACTTCTTCATAATCTTCTTCTATATTAGGGAAGATATTCTCAAAGTTCGGATAAGTTCCACATATACAATTCTCTTTTCCATGTTTTTTAGCAAGTTCATTATCAGAAGTTACTAATTTTAACGGCATATTATCTTCATGAATCATAATTGCATGATAACTATCAGTTACACATTTATAATCTCCTAAAATTCCGTATCCAGTTAATACTGGTCTTACTTCATCTTTTGCAGCAACTCTTTTTATTGCATTTATTCTTGTCTTTGAAGTTGTTTTATAGCAAGTTTCTTCTCTTATTTTTTGTTCTAATTTATCTTTTAATTTTAAGAACTTCATTACATTCATATCATCATTCATAGCATCTACCAAATCATTGTAGATTGTCTCTAATTTTATTGTTTTAATATCAGTTTTTACTTCCTTTTTAACTTCTTTTACTTCTTCTTTAGGTTGTCTTTTATACCAACACTTTTTAGTTGCGTGGTATTTATATTTATTCTCTTTTAGTTCTTCGCGTTCTTTTTTTGTAGGGATTGTAGCAAAGTATAATTCAATTCCCATGTGTTCATTATTATATTTTTCAGTATAACTTGTTATTAAGTTCATTCTATTCACTCTCCAATCTCTTCTATATAATCTAATATTTCTTGATTAATTATGCTTGATATATAATCACTTTCGATAAACTTATTGTATATCTCTTCAGTTGTTTCAATATCTCCTTCAGTAATATCTTCAATATCCATTTGATAATCTATAACTTCATTAAGAATTAAAGCTCCAATAAAGTTTTTATAATCTTCGTTTCTAAATTGATATAATAATCTTTTAATAGTTTCCTTATCCATTTTATTTTTCTCCTTTTTTGTGTTATAATGTTTTTGGGATACTCCTTATCCCGTGTTAAATCCTTTACTCTAAAGAGTAGAGAAAAGAGACTATTTTTTATAGTCTCTTTTTTTATTCACTTTTACTACTTAAAAATGTTACTTTTTCGGCGATTACATTAGTATCTTCAGAATCAAAGTTTTGTAGTCTTCCTTTAATTCCTACAATATCGCCTTTTTTGCAATATTCAGAAGTATTAGTTGCGATATTATCATATAATGTACATTTTATGAAGTCAGTATCATAAGTTCCATCGATATTTTTAAAACTTCTTGGTATTGCGATTGTTACGTTTGTAACTTTTTTATCTCCTTTTTCTTCTACTTTTGGGTCGCTTGTTAATCTTCCCACTAAAACTACTTGATTTAACATTTTATCACTCTCCTTTACTTTTTTTGTTAAATCCTTTTCTACTCTCTATTTTTCAAAACGGCTTGTAACGTTCTTTGGCTAGATTAAAAAGGGATTTAATCCCATAACTTACAATCTAAACACTCTTCTATATAATCAGTATCGAACCATAAAAAATCATTTAGTTGTGTATCAGTCCATTTAATATTGTCCATATTACAACTTAAAATCTCATTTATTAAGTCTAATAATTCTTGTTCTTTTCCTTTTTCTTCGATTGCTTCTAATGTTTGGATTGCTCCGCTCCAACTTTCACTTTTTAAATCATAATAGTTTTCTACATGATACGTTCAATTATTCCTTTATACTTGGCTTGACGCTCGGACTTCCAACCGAGATTATTCATTCTTGCACGTTATAGGCTAGTTATAAGTATTTATATACACAACGTAGTATAGATTAAGTTTTCAAAGAACACTAGATTGTCAATTCTTTGTTGTATAAAATCAGTCCTTTTCTAACTGACAACTTCATTATATCACAAGTACACTAGATTGTCAACTATTTTTTTTGGTTACTTCTATTAACTAATACCGAAGGGACTATATTATAGTATGTTGCGATATTAGAAGACATCAACCTTAACTGATACAATTAACCACCGGAGCAATTAACTATATAGTAGTTGTCTTTACGTGATAATCAATAGTTATAAATTGTACTTGTCAATTTGAAGTGATCTTCTCTCAACTGACACGTTCATTGTATCATATAGAACACTAGGTTGTCAATACTTTTTTAGAAAAAAATTAAAATCGATCGAATTATATATACTACGTATATATAAAAATTTTACTTTTTGCCGTCAATTACCGGCTTAAATATGATAAAATGATATTGTAAGAGATATTACCAAATAGGGAATATTTAAAGAACGGGAATACCTAACAAATAGACAACCATATCTATTAAAGGGGTGATATTATGGAAAAGACTAGTAAGCAAGTAAAAGAAGTACAAACAACACAAACACTAGCAAGAACACACAAACAAACACACAAGTTAACGGAAGAAGATAAAAAAGACATATTACTTTATTACTACTTAGATAATACAAGAAGTACACTAAAAGAACTATTACAAAGATACAACATATCAGAGCAATATTATTATAGACTAGTTAAGAATAAAAACAATCTAAAATTGATTGAAGAAGACATAACTGAACGTAGGAAGTTGTTTAGTAAAAAATCCGAATTAATGATAGATAAAATCCTTAACAAAGTAAATAGTAAGATAGATAACGAAGATGCAAGTATTAAAGACTTGATTACATCTTTGGGTATTCTATACGATAAAACAAGACTTGAGAATAACTTGTCAACATCTAATAACTCAATATCAATAAATATAAAGGTAGAAAAGTAATAATACAAACAAACGTATTATGTCTTATTAACATAATGTATATTATAGGCACGAGACTGAACGGCTCACATACACGGAGTGAGGGACTAGGGATAGCATAGGTACATACTAGGTATAGGATACCATCCCCCCGGTGTAGTGGTATAGGCAAAAATTAACTTCAATTTTTTTCTACTATATATATATAAACACACACACAAAATTATCCTACAAAAGGGAACAAATTTTCTTACAAAAGGGCACTCCCCCGAGTCAAAAAGGGGTATGGGTGTTTTTATTTTGCAAAACCAAAGGGAGTGGTTAAACTGAATTTAGATTTAAGTATAACGGAGAAGCAAGAACTATTCATGGATTCAGAAGCATTTGAAACGCTATTCGGAGGAGCAGCAGGAGGAGGAAAATCATACGGACAATTAGTAGATGCTTTAGTATATGCTTTGAGATATGAGAAGAGTAAGCAGATAATCTTCCGTAGGACATTTCCTGATTTAGAGAGATCAATCATAAGGACTTCGCTAGAGTTTTATCCTCGTAAGATAGCAAGTTATAATAACTCAAAACACGTATGGACATTTGATAATGGGTCTATCATTGATTTCGGATACATAGATAATGAAAATGATGTGTATCAGTACCAAAGTGCAGAATATGATGTTATCCGTTTTGATGAGTTGACTCATTTTACTGAGTATATGTATACGTATATGATTTCACGTTGTCGTGGAGCAAACGATTATCCTAAAAGAATTAAGAGTTCTACCAATCCAGGTGGAGTAGGACACGTATGGGTAAAAGAGAGATTCGTAGACATTGGACCTGCTGGAAAGATGCACGAGTGCCGTCTGGAAACAGGAGAAACTACAACAAGACTTTTTATACCGTCTTTTGTAACAGATAATAAATTCTTAATGAAACGAGATCCTGATTATGTAAAACGACTTGATGCACTACCTGAAAAAGAACGTAAAGCCTTAAAAGAAGGTAATTGGGATATATTTGATGGACAATACTTCAAAGATTTCGACCGTTCAGTACACGTAATAGAACCTTTCGATATTCCTGATAATTGGGACCGTTATCGTACAATAGACTATGGACTAGATATGTTAGCGTGTTACTGGATAGCAATCGCCCCTGATGGAAGGGAATATTGCTATAGGGAACTCTACGAAAATGATTTAATCATCTCAGAAGCAGCTAAAAAGATAGTAGAAATGACTGGTGATGAGAAAATTCGTTATACATACGGACCACCAGACCTATGGAATAGGCGAAATGACACAGGAAAGAACGCATACGATATATTCCGTGAAAATGGTGTAATTATCACTAAGAGTTCAAACAATCGTATTTTAGGGTGGTATTCAGTACAAGAACATATAAAAATATACAAAATGAAAGATGAACAAACAGGCGAAGAGATGCGTATGAGCAAACTTCGCTTTTTTGATACTTGTAGGAACCTTATTCGTACACTACCAGTAATACAAAGAGATGAAAAAAATCCAAATGACTGTGCAAAACAACCTCACGAACTAACACACGCTCCTGATGCTATAAGAGGGTTCTGCATAGAACGTACAAAAGCAACTCGAATAATGAGCGAAGAAGAGCTTTTATATGAGCAATCTAAGCGTGATAGAAGAAGATTAGGCATCTTAGGTATAGCAGGAGCAACAGCGACAAGAGAATATATGAAATATGGAGGTTAGATATGGAAATATTTATAGCGATTCTACTAATAGCATTTATAGCAGTAGAAATTTTAAATAATAAACGTCTATGGGACTTAGAAAAGAAGATAAACGAAAAAGAAAAAATCAAACTTACACAAAAGCAAAAGAAGAAAATGGAAGAGTTAAAGAAAAATTTCGATAACTTAATGGAATATGATGAGAATATTGCGATGAAAAGGAAGTGAAATAGATGGAAATAACAAAAGATTGGGAACTATACGAAGCAGGAATAGAGTATAACCAACAAGTTTATGGTGCTGACCGTAACTATTATGAAGTTTTAGACACAAATATTGCTTTCGCAAGTGGCGACCAATGGAGAGGAGTTCAAGCAGATGGACTACCAAAACCTGTTTTTAACATCATAAAGCGTGTAAAACAGTTTAAAATCGCATCTTTAAAGGCAGATAACATCTCAATTCAACTAACTCCAATGGAATATAGACCACAATCTGAAGATATAACAATGCAACATAAGGTAAAACAAGCAGATTTAGCAAATGCTGAAATCAAAAACATCTTAGAGAACATAAATTTTGATGCTAAAAGTCGTACACTTTTATCTGATGGATTCGATACAGGAGATTGGTGTATGCACTTTTACTTTGATATGGATGAACAACCTTATAAGAGCTATATGCCAAGCGTAAAAGGTGTAATAAAAGCAGAAATAATCGACTCTACTAATGTAATGTTTGGAAATCCAAACACTCGTCAAGTAGATAAACAACCATACATCATAATTGTAGGTAGAAATTTAGTTAAAAATCTACAAGAAGAAGCAAAAAAGAATAAATCAAGCCAAATTGACCGTATTAAAGGTGATTCTGAAACAGATTATCAGATGGGAGATAACGGAAAAGTAGAAAATTCTGCTGATGGATATGAAAAAGCACTATATATAATCAAGTATTATAAGAAAAACGGTAAAATTTATGCTAATAAATCTACTAAAAACGCTTATATTTACAAAGAAAAAGACACAAAACTAAGTTATTATCCTATTGCGTTTAATAACTGGGAAGAAGTTAAAGGAACATATCACGGTAGAGCAGAAACTACTGGTATAATTCCTAACCAAATAGCGATAAATAAGATGTTTGCGATGGTTATTTATCATTTGATGCTAACAGCTTTTCCTACAGCAGTATATGATGCAGATCGTATAGAGGGTTGGACTAATGAAATAGGTGCACAAATACCTGTAACTAACCTACAAGGCGACTCAATTCACAATATTGCAGGTTATTTAGAACCAGCAACAATGAGTGGACAAATAATGAACGCTATTGAGTTAGCTATGCAATACACAAAAGAGACTTTAGGAGTAGGAGATGCTTCTTTAGGTAATGTAACAATGAATAATGCAACTGCAATCATAGCAATACAAAAGAGTGCAGCAGTACCATTAGAGAACGTAAAAGCTGCATTATATGAATTTGTAGAAGATTCAGGAAAAATCATTGTTGATATGATGGCATCTTACTACGGACCAAGACCAGTTGTAGTACAAGGACCAAATAATGAACGTACAGTAGAGATGTTTGACTTTGGACAACTAAAAGATATGTGGATGCACATAAAAACAGACATCGGAAACGCTTCATACTTCTCTGAAGTAGCAAGTATTCAAACATTAGATAATTTGTTAAACAACGGTATGATAGAATTTGTTGAATATCTAAGAAGAATACCTGATGAAATCATACCTCAAAAGCAAGAACTTATAAATTCTATCGAACAAAACGACATTTATAAACAAGCAATCTATAACTTGATGGGACAATTTATGGATACACTACCACCTGAAGTAAGAGCACAATTACTACAATTAAATCCAGAACAAATGGAACAACGTGTCCTAGAAATGATGGGAGCATTAGATAATGGAACTCAAGGTATGGCACAAATCTCTGATATGGAGAATCCACTACCAACTCCTGAAGATCTAGCAGGAACATTACAACAAGGAGAACCTGGATTTATGGAAATGATGCAACCACAAACTGAAGTTGGAAGAGATTCAGTAAAGAAAATGCAAGATTTAGAAGAAATAGGAGGATTACAGAGCTAATTAATTGGGATGTATATGGGAACAGGAAAGTATCATTTTAACTGTTGGAAGGGTTGGTAAGATACTTGATAAATCACTCCTGAAATGCTGCTTATAGGCAGCATAGGGTAGAAAGAAATAAAAAAATTTAAAAGAAAGAGCCAAAAAAAGTATCGGCGAACTGCTTTAATATAAGTTTGTATAAAAAATAACCAACCTATCTGACTTTCTATCCTATGGTGTCTATAAAGGCACTATTCTAGATTTTGTCAATTTTTTGGCATAAAACAGTGCTACCTTATTGGTAGCATAGAGTAGATATACCTAGTATTGCATTGTGAAGTTTAGAGACCTATTACGAGGGACATATAAGACAATACATATAGGGAGTGAAAGTTCATATTTGATAGGTCAAGAACGACTAACTCTATATCTATTCTATGGTGCTAATAAATAGCACTAAGACACATTATGTGTCTTTTTTAATGCCCAACCATAGGCAAAGGAGGAAATTAAATGGAAGATGAGAAAATTGTTGATGGTACACCAACAGAAACAATGGAATCAGACGATGACTTTTTTAATGATGTAGACGATGAAGTCTTAGGAGAAGAAAGTCAAGAATCATCAGAAGAAGAAACAAATGAGGATAGCGAACCAAGTGAAACTCAGGAAGATAATTCAGAAGATGAAAACGAAGTGGATTTTAAACCTTTGTTGGAAGAATTATCAAAGAAGGTAAAGTACAACAAAGAAAACGTAACTATTGAAA
>JAFRKG010000186.1 GCA_017431845.1 Methanosphaera sp.
AATAACAACTATAACAATAATTAAAATAATAATAAATTAAAACAAAGAAAAATTAATGAAAATAATAAAAATAAAAATCAAAAAATAATCTAAAATAAAAATAAACTAATAAAATTATAACTACTTAAATTGACAGCATTGGAATTGATTCAAAAAACATGCATAGATTGTGCAAGAGGGGGGAGGTGTTCTTTGAATAATATGTGATTTTGAGCCTCTCCATCTTATAGAAGGAGAGGTTCATTTTTTCCCAGCTTCTTTTTTTTTGACTTAATATTATGTGTTAGCATACAATAAACCGATAGCTCTAAATACGAATAAGAGCATAAATGGTAAGCCAAGATAGATGCCTATGAAAACGCCGATATATGGGATTAATCCGACTAGTCCTATGAGGGCTATGATGGCTAATGCAATTAGGTATATTGCAATTAATGTAACAAGAATTTTTACAATTCCTATTTTTCTCATGTCATTTATTATTTCAATAAATCTTAGACCTTCGGTACCGCTTCCTGATTTTGCAAATCTGACCATTGCCGTAAAGGATATGAATGAAAATATGATAAATAATATGGTTGCAACAATTAATGTTACGGTTAATGCATTATAGAATGTGTTAATCAGTGGTTTTGGTATTGCTGCCATGATCATGGTTAAATTGGTTGCACCATTTATTATTGCCTCAGTACTGTTGTCTACGATTTTAGTGAATGAAGTGAATAGTCCTGTTGCTGAAGCTACGAGTATGGCTATGATTAGTGGTATGATAAAGTAGATTAAGTCTAAAATCATTGCTTTGACTCCGATGACGAAGTGTTTCACATAGTCGAAATCGGGGAGGATATTTTCACCTTCAGTGCTGCATTTAATAACTTCGATTAGGTATCCTAGTACTATGAATAAGACTATTAAAGTGACTAGTGCTAGAAAGATGGATAAAGTTTCATTATTTATGCCGTATGATGGAATAACTGTTGATAATGTCATTAGAATAATTAAAGCACAGAATATTAAAAATTTTCGAGTATCGCTTATAGGATATTTGATGGCATCCAGTATATTTTCACGCAAATTCATAATTATCACATAAATTGACTGCTTGATAGATATATGTTTTTAAACAATAGTATTTAAAACTTAAAGTATTATAATTTAAAACATTTAACTTATCTAATGCAATATTTAATGTTTGAATTAAATATAACCGATAATTACACTAAATTTTAATATAATGGTAATAATATAAATTAGTAATAACGAGGCATATTATGAACAAAAAAGCAGTTACCTTGATTTTTGTTATATTAATTTCTTTTTGTTTTATAAGCATTGCCGTAGCAGACAATGCCACACCTGATGATAACAATACAACACATAAAGATAAACATGATAAAAAACAGACAAAAGAAAAGAATACAACAGTCAAGAACAAAACAACAGAGGATAATAAAACAGACGATAATAAAACAGAGGACAAATCAGGGAACTATATTCTAGCCATGGGAAGTGGAAATAATATTAGATTTAGTGACGGCTTTATAGGATTTATTCTGGATTATTCAAAACCTGCTGCAAAAAGTGGAGATAAATATAAACATGCCTCTGCATCAAAGGCCGGCAATTCAAACCTGCTCAAACAGGCAATAATCGAATGCTACAAACAAAACAGGGCAGGATCCGTTGGGAGTGTAGTCTCAAGTATTGTTAAAAGTGGATCATCCCCTATAAAAATCAGTACCGAAATTTCCAACAAAAAAATAGGTGACCACGAAGTAGTTAAAATAAACAATCATACCGAAGCTGTTTTTGATTTTGAAGTTTTACAATCAGCATCAGGTAATGAATCAGATTATTTTGCATATAAAGTATCATTGAGAACAATCAGTGCTGATGGAAACATAGCTCAGACAAATAACATGACCAATGCAACCAATATAACCAATGCCACTAATGCAACCAATGCCACTAATGTAACCAATACAACCAATATAACCAATACTACCAACATGACCAACATGACCAATGCAACCAATATAACCAATGCAACCAATATAACCAATGAAACATTACTAATGGAAGCATACGCTTATTTACTGTTACTTGCCGATTCACTCTATGAAGCATGGGAACCTATCCTACACACAATGATAAAATACGAAATGATGTTTATCTATGCATTGGAAGAAATGGTAAAGATGGCTGAAAACTACATGAAGGAAATAACTACCTTGATGTATGCACTTAAAAAACTATTAATCATGCTTGAATCAGTATGGAAACAACTTAACGGGCTTTTAAAATTAATTACAATCATACTTAACAGGATACAACAGCTTTTAAACCTAATTGGATTGATATTGAAATTCCTAGCTGGAATTATATCCGCAATCATTGCATTTATACAGCAAATATTAGGATTGCTGTTTGCCTTAATAAATTTCCTTTCAGGACTAATCAACCAAATACTGGCATTTATCCAAGCCATCATAGACTTCCTAAAAGCAACAGGCAGTTACCTCTTGAAAGTAATAGAAAACGGAGCAATCATAATCATATCATTCGTTATTATTACAATCGGAGCATTTATTTACAACAGGAAAAGATGATCTTCATCTCCTATTCCTTTCTTATTTTATTGGAGTACTTGACATAATCTTTTTTTGTAGTTGGATAATACTTTTTTTATCTTTTTGAGAGGTGCAACAAATCCCACACTAGAAATAAATTTCATATACTTTTGCATAATACGATAATGATATTCAATTCTATACTTACCATATTCAAATACCAATTTACTTGTTCCAAAAATTAACCATAGCCATTTTAACCAATGATACAGATTTCATTCAAAGAATAATACATTCTTTTTTTAAATATTTTTTAAAAATGTTAAGTCTTTAATTATAAATCCCACATATTCTTTTAGATTTACGAATTATATAGAAAAAAAATAGTTATTAGGTGTTTAACCTAATTAGTCTGTTAATATAGGTGTTTGCCCATATTGTAGTCACTATACTTGCTATTATTTGTCCGACTACTATTCCATACCATACCCCATGTTCTCCCATACCCAGTACCAGTGCAAACAGGTATGCACAGAGTATGCTGAATACTACATTTCTTAGCAGTGTCTGTACCATTGCAGTTAATCCTTTTCCCACTCCCTGGAAGAGGAAAGTTGATGGTGCACCAAACGCCATGAACAGGTAGTATAAGGTCATGTTTCTCAGGAAGTCAGTCATTGTTCCTGCCAAGTGTGCACTTCCCGCACTATATGAGAAGAGCACCACTATTTGTGGCGCGAATATGTATATTATTGCCCCGGTCAGTATTGCTATCAGTAATGCGAGTCTCATACTGTACCTGTGGGCTACTTTTATGTTTTCTAGTTGTCTGGCACCATAGTTTGCTCCCACTATACTTACTAATGCTGTGGATATTCCTATTATCGGCATTGTTCCCAAGCTCACTACTCTCCATCCTGTTGAATATACTGCCACTGCATCAGTACTTGCTACCATGGTGAGTATTGTTGATAGTACTGTTATTAGTATTGATGTTAGTAGTAGTTCCAGGCTTGCTGGTATTCCTACTTTTAGTATGTCGTAGCTGATTTTCTTGCTGAATTTGAAGTTTGTTTTTGTTGGTTTTATGTATGTGTCTTTTTTTATGTAGAACCAGTAGAATATTATTAGTATTACTAGTGCTGATGAGAGTAGTGTTGCTAGTGCTGCTCCTTTTACTCCCAGGTTTAATGTGTATATAAATATTGGGTCTATTATGATGTTTAATATACCAGATATTGCCATTGCTACCATTGTCCTGTTCACGTCACCTTCTGCTCTTAGTATTCCGTACATTGCGTTTGGCAGTACGAATAGTATGGATCCGGCAAACATTATTTGTCCATAGTCTAATGCGTAGTTTAATGTGTTTCCAGCTCCCATCATGGTTACTAGTGGTTTTAGTGCCAGTAATAGCAGTACTGTTATTATTAATGAGATTATGGTGGTTAGTATTATTACGTGTAGTCCACCATTGTCTGCTTTGTCTTTTCTTTGCTGTCCTATGTATTTTGATAGTGCGCTTGTTGCTCCTCCTCCGAGTCCGTTTCCTAGTCCTACCAGTATGAGGAATAAGGGTGTTACAAATCCTACTCCTGCTAGTGCATCACTTCCTAGTCCTGCTACCCATGCTGCGTCGGCTAGGTTGTATATGCTTACTAGTAGCATGGATATTATTAGGGGTATGCTCATTTTTCGCACGGCTATTCTTGGGTCTCCAAGTATTGTTTTTACTCCCTTTGTTTTTGCATTTTCTGTTATAATTTTACCTCCTTGTAAGTAATTTTAGGTTATTATTATTGGATTTGAAAGTATGTTTTCATCTTTTTCATTTATGTATTTTTTTGGAGTTTCATTAAGAATATTTATTTTCTAAATATATTTTTAGACCATTACTTAAAATTGCAAAGGTTTTTTAATCCCATGCATCCTACTTACAGTTGTCTTAGAATCAGATGATTGCTTGTGTACTGTTTCAACATTAATTAGAGCATAATATTCCTATTTTTGAATTCTATTGTATAATTGTTGATTTTGGAATTTAATAATATTTTTTTGTATTGCTTGCTTGTTCGGAATTTTATCCCACCAATTATGTGATGTAGTTTGATTTTATTTTTATGTATTTGAATGTTGTGGTTATTGTTTTGTAATCTAAACAAGTTTTGTGTATGTTTTTTAGCCTTGAATTTAGGAAAATCATTATTTCCTTTGAAAAAATTATTAAATGTTTGAACCAAATCTCTGAGTACTTGTTTAGGCTGGTGTATTAACACTTTTTAAGAAAAGAAAAATTAATTGTATAAACTGTAAAAATTGTGTTGAATCTGTAACGTGTTTGATGAAGATTATCATATGATTCATGCAATAATTTATATCTTTCTAATAGGTTCCATGTTAAACGTGCATTAGCAATTATATTGATGGATAAGTTGAATAATGTTCTTCAGCATTTTCATAGGATTTCTACGAGCTCAAATGGGATTACTATAATTAGCTAAAATTTTGATTAATATTTTTTATAATTGTTTCTACATGAAATTATTGATACTATTTCTATATCCTTTTCTGAAATGAAAAAGATTATTCTATAATTTCCAACTCTGGCACGTTTACATTGTGGGCATTTAGAACTTTGTAATTGTTTGAATTGATAATCATGTGGATTTTCTTTTATTTCATTATATTTATGTAATATACGTTCCAAAAATTTTTTATCTTTGTTATGTTTTTTACGAAACGTAGTAGCTTCTTTGTGTTCGTATATTGAATAACTCATAATTTTAACCTAATTTTTTTAATTCTTCTTCGATATTTAATTTATTTGTATCAGAATAATCCCCGTTTTCAAATTTTTTTACTCTTCGATTAAATTCTTTTGCTTCCTCGTCAGTGAATTCTTCATTTGATTCATCGATTAAACGTTGAATTATATCATTATAAGTATCATTTTTATTTCCTTTTAGTCCTAACTGGTAATGAACACTATCGCTTACTTTAATTGTTTTTGACATTAATATTTCCTCCAGTAATACATTTTATAATTATTATATTATTTATAGTTATTATAATCCCATGATAAAACTCTAAATATGTTAACATATAAAGATATTACTAAGATAACATTTTAGGTGACTATTAATGAAAGCAGTTATATTAACAGCTGGTGAAGGAACTAGGATGCGTCCTTTAACCACAACACGACCAAAAACTATGCTAATTACTGGTGGAAAACCATTAATACAATACAATATTGAATCTTTAAGAGATGCAGGTATCAAAGATATTACATTAGTAGTAGGATATAAGAGAGAAGTGATTGAAGAATACTTTGGTGATGGTAGCGAGTTTGGTGTTAACATCAACTATGCAATCCAGGATGGGCAGCTTGGTACTGCTCATGCTATTGGTAGTGCAGAAGAGTATATTGATGAGAGTTTCATCGTGCTTAATGGGGATATTATTGTTAGTTATGATCTTATCCGTAACTTGATTGAAAAGTATGCTACACGTACCAGTAATGATGTTAAGAGCGTGCTCACCCTTATTGAGGTGGATGATCCTTCCAGTTATGGTATTGTAAGTACCATGAATGATAAGATTGTTGAGATTGTTGAAAAGCCTAGTGTTGAGGATGCACCAAGTAACCTTGCTAATGCAGGTATTTACTTGTTCAGTACCGAGATTTTTGAAGCTATTCATGAAACAGAATTATCTGAACGTGGAGAGTATGAGATTACTGATTCCCTGGAGATTGAATTAGGTAAGGGTTATGAAATTCTTGGCCTTATTTCCCGTGAGCCTTGGATGGATGTTGGTAGGCCTTGGGAATTACTTAAGTCCAATGCTGATTTCCTTGAAAAAATGGAAGATGATATTCAGGGTGAGATTGAGGAGAATGTTACAATCCATGGTCCTGTTCACCTGGGTAAGAACAGCATTATTCGTAGTGGATGTTATATTCAGGGCCCCGTGTTTATTGGGGATAACTGTGATGTAGGTCCTAACACTTATCTTAGGCCTAATGCCTGTCTGTGTAATAATGTTAGTGTAGGTAATGCTGTTGAGATTAAGAATAGTATTATTATGGATGGTACTAATGTTAGTCATTTGTCTTATGTTGGTGATTCTGTTATTGGTGTAGATTGTAATCTTGGTGCCGGTACTAATCTTGCTAATCTTCGTTTTGATGATGGTCATGTGAAGGTTACTGTTAAGGGTGAACGTGTTGATTCTGGTCTTAGGAAGTTAGGTGCTATCTTTGGGGATAATGTTAAGACTGGTATAAATACTAGTGTTAATCCTGGTGTTAAGATTGGTAATGGTTCTTTTATTAATGCTGGTTGTGTGATTTATCAGGATATTGATTCTTTCTCTTTAGTTACCACTGAGACTAATTTAATTATTAAAAAATTAGAGAATGATGAAGAATAATATTTTAGTATTATTCTTCTTTACTTATTTTTCGTAATCTGTTATTATTGTTGTTGTCTGGTTTTCTGTTTTTGTTGTTGTTATGTTTTTGTTTGATGTGTATGCTGGGTTAATGTTTATGTAGTGTACTGTTTCGTGTGTGTTATTGTTTTGATTATTGTTTGTCATGATTGTTTCTAGGTTGTTGTTTTCGTTTATTGTGTTTATTATTTCTTCTCCGTTGAATGATAGTAGTAGTGTGATTGTTACTAGTGTTATGAGAAACATTGTTGCTGCATGGTCTTTTTTTGTATCGTTTTCCAGGTAGTTTTCTGGTCCTGTGAATGTTGTTTCTCGTAGGGGGTATATTAGTTTGCATCCGTTCTTGGATAGTAATGCTATGAATATTGATGATGTGTATCCTGTTATTAGGGGTATTGTTATGTGTGGGTTTATTATTAGCAGTATGCTTAGTGGTATGTAGTGTATTAGTGTGTGTTTGTAGTTTTTTGGTAGTAGTATGTTTAGTTGTGATGCGAGTATTGTTATTATTAGTCCGTATTCCAGGTTGGGTAGTGTTAGTATGTAGGATATGATTGAGTATAGTATTATTGATGTTAGTATTTCGTTTATTTTGGTCATGTTTATCATTTTGTGAGGTAGTATATTGTTCTGTACATTAGTAGTGTGAACCAGAGTCCGCTTATTATGTATCGTAGTGGGCTTAGTTGTATTCGTAGGAATAGTAGGAGTATTAAAAAGGATAAGAGTAGGAGTATTGTGTTGTTTATGTTTATGCTTTGTGATCTGTTGTTCTGGTATTCTTCTTTGTTTAGTATTATGAAGTTGTCTAGTAGTTGGTTGTCTATGAATTCTTTGTCTTCGTTTATGTTTGCGATGAATTGTATGTTTTCTTGTTGTATTAGTTCTTTGTAGTTTTCTAGTTCTCTTCGTGTTAGTTGTTCGAAGTTGTTTATGTATATTATTGTTTTTGTGTGTTTTGTGTTTTGTTTTATGTCTTCTATGATTTGGCTTATTGTCTTGTTTTTTGTGTCTTTTTTGTTGCTGGTTTTGTTTAGTATTTGTTGGAATGCTACTTTTCCTTTTTTGGGTGTTGATATGTATATGGACTGGTACTGTTTTTTTAGGTTAGTGTATGTCTTGTATAAATCTTGTTTGTATAGTAGTATATTGTTGTTGTTTTCTATTTGTTTTATGATTTCGTTGTGGTTAGTTTCCATTTATTATTTCCAGTTCGTATTTTTTCATTTTAAAATCATTTGCTTGTTCCATTCCCTTGTATGTTATTATTATTTTGTCGCCTATTTCTGTTAGTTTCATTAGTGAGTCTAATTGTTTTTTACCCCATACTTCTACTATTTTGTTGTTTGTTTTTATTTTGTATAAGTTGCTGTTGTATTTTCCTATGTTTTCTAGTTTTTCTACAAGTATTCCTTCGAGTGATTCGCCTTCTTCTGGCATCCATGTGTTATTGTTGCTCATTTTTCTATTCTCCTTTCTATTTTGTATTTTTTCATTTGTCTGTTGTTTTTTGTTTTTTGTATTCCGTTGTAGGTTATTCTTATGTAGTCGTTTATTTCTATTTCTTCCATTAGCTCGTCGAGGTATGTTTTTCCCCATATTTTTATTTTTTCGTGTTTGTCTGTTTCTATTGTGTATATTATTTGGTTATTGTTTTGTCGTATGCGTATTAGTTTTCCTTCTATTTTTTCTCCGATTTCTGGGTTCCATGTGTTTATTTTTATTTGCACCCATTTGGAGTCTGGTTTTTTTTCTTTGTATTTGTTTAGTATGTTCAAATGTTTTTTCCTCCCCTTTATTTTTTTTGGTGTTGTGGAATACTTCTTTTTGTATTCCTGTTTTTTATTTATGTTGGAGGTATCAATGTTTACTGAAAATCATATATATCGTTAAACGATATATTCTTAAAATATAATAATAAATAATGATAAAATAAAAGATAGTGGGAAATATAATTCCGTTAAAAAAAATTTCATTAAAAAAGAATAAAGAAAAATGGAATAACAAGAAAAACAAATTTTTAGAAAAAAACAAGACACATACTTTAATAAATACAAACAAAATAGAATATAAAAAGAAAAACATTACAAAAAGTAATAGAACATAATAGGTGATTTATATGAGTAAAACCATTACCATATCCCCAACATCAAGACAAGAGGGACATGCAACCTTATCACTAGAAGTAGATGATCAAGGAATAGTAACAACAGGACGTTACTACAGTATAACACCAGTACGAGGAATAGAAAAAATGGTCATAGGCAAAAGACCAGAAACAGCACCAGTACTAGTACAAAGAATCTGCGGAGTATGCCCAGTAACACACACACTAGCATCAGTAGAAGCAATAGACGACTCATTAAAAATAGACGTGCCAAAAACAGGAAAAATACTAAGAGAAATATGCCTAAACGCACATATAATAAACAGCCACGCAATACACCACTTCCTAGTAGCACCAGACTTCGTACCACAAGAAGACTACAACCAAGTAGTAAAAAACGTCTCAGAAATACGAAAACAAGCACAATACGTAGAAGACGTGATAGGAGGAGAAGGAATCCACCCATCAGACATAAGAATCGGAGGAATGGCACATAACATAACCAAAAACACAAAAAACAAGATAAAAACCAGAATCTCCGGCCTAAAAGGACTACTAGAAAAACACGTAACACAAATGGCAGAATACATAGAACAAAAAGAATTCCCAGAAAACCTAGGAGTACACGCACAACCAGTACTAGCAACAAGCAACACATACGGATCCAGACAAAACATAAACCTACAAAGCATAGAAGAAATCATGCCAAACTCATGGTACACAGACAAATACACACAACAAGAAGACGAAGAATACCAGGAAGAAACCAGGAAAACAGCCAAAAAAATAGGAAAAACAGCATGCTCACAAATACCACTATACGAAAACACACCAGTAGAAACAGGACCAAGAGCAAGAGCAGACAAATACAGAAAATTCAAAGACAAAGGAGTGAAAGCACAACACCTGGCAAGAGCACAGGAAATGCTTAACGCAGCAGACTGCATAATAGACCTCATAGACAAAGTAGACCCATCAGCACAAACAATGGCAAAATACACCCTAGAAGGAACAAACCGCCTAGGAGTAGGAGTAATAGAAGGACCAAGAGGAACAAACCTACACACAGTAAAAATATCCCCAGAAGGATACATAACAGACTACAACGCAATAGTACCAACCACATGGAACATACCAACCATGGGACTGGCAACAGAAGGAACACACTACAAATACGCACCAGACGTAATAAGAGCATACGACCCATGCCTATCCTGTGCAACACACATGATAGTAGTAGATGACGAAAACAAAGAAATAATAAAAGAAGATATGGTTCAACTATAAAACAACGAAGGGAAAAACTACATGTCTTACAATCATGAGAATCTAATAGTCGGATGTGGAAACATACTATACGGTGACGACGGCTTCGGACCAGAAGTAATAAAACACATAAAAGAAAACAACATAACATTCAAGGGAGACACATGTGTTATTGACGGAGCAACAAGCGCACCACACTACATATTCACACTACCCCAAGAAAAATGGAAAAACATAATAATAGTTGACATTGCATCACTAAACACCACACCAGGAACAATAAAAACACTAAACCTAGACCAGGTACACGAAGAAGAAAGATACATGGACGTACACGGACTATCAGCAACATACCCCCTACACGACCTAAAAGACAAAATCAACATAAAAATCATTGCAATACAACCAGAAAATGTTCCCGACGAGATGGAAATAGGATTAAGCAATACACTAAAAGAAAAAATTCCACAAACAATAAACATAATCCACGAAGTCTTAGATTCCATGCTACAAGAATAATATTATGTTTTAAAATAAAAAAGAAGGGGTGAACACCTTGTTTGAAAAACTTAGAAATATAATGAAAACAGAGGATAAAAAAGAAAAGAAAACAACAAAAGCTCCTAAAAGTAATGGAAAAAAACTTAAAATAGGATACATCCACCTATCCGGGTGTACAGGAGACCTGATGTCATTCACCGAAAACTATGATGAACTAGCAGACCTGCTTAACGCAGTGGACATAGTGTACGGTCAGACACTAGTAGACTGCTGGGAAATGCCAGAAATGGACATAGTCCTAATTGAAGGATCAGTATGTCTCGAAGACGAACATTCAATAAAAGAACTTAAAGAAGCAAGAGAAAAATCAAACCTACTCGTAGCACTAGGATCATGTGCATGTACGGGAGGATTCACAGTATATGCTAAGGGAGGACAACGGGCACAGCCACAACACTCATCCTTTTTAGCATTACAAAGACTGGTTAAAGTAGACATGGCAATACCAGGATGTCCACCATCACCGCAAATGATTAAAAAAGTCATACTAGCTGCAGTAAACAATGATATGGACTACCTTGCACCATTCATGAAATTCACAGAAAACAAGGATGCATGTGGATGTGACCTGCAGAAAAGAATAATAAACCAGTCCATTTGTATTGGATGTGGAGCCTGTGCAGCAGCATGTCCTACAAGGGCAATGACAATGAAGGATGGAAGACCATCATTCAACTGTGACAGATGTGTAAAATGTGGTTTATGCTACTATCAATGTACACGTAGTTGGTGGCCAATAGACCAAATTAAGAAAGAAATGGGATTAGAATAATGGGGGAGTAAAGCATATGATACAAGATTCAGTCCTCGGACCACACCAGGAGATAATAACAGCAAGAGCGACCGATAAAAAAATATTAAGCAAATCACAAGATGGTGGAATCATAACCGCACTACTCGTATATGCTCTTGAAAAGAATATGATTGATGGAACAATAGTTGCAGGAGATGGTGAAGAAGCATGGAAGCCTGAACCTATCATTGCAACAACCAAGAAGGAAATTTTAAAGGCGGCTGGTACAAAGTATACTATGTGTCCTAATCTTGCAATGATTAAAGAAGCTACCCGTAGTTATGGTCTTGAGAAAATTGGAACTGTTGGAACACCATGTCAGGTTATGGGGCTTCGTAAGATGCAGGCTTATCCTATGGGTCTTAGAAATGTTATGGATAAAGTTGCACTTGTAACTGGTATTTATTGTATGGAGAATTTCCCTTATGATTCATTGAAGGCTTTTATTCAGGATAAGGCTAATACTGTTCCGGAGAAGGTTACTAAGATGGATATTTCCAAGGGTAAATTATTCATCAGAACTGCTGATGATGAAACTGCAATTCCTATTAAGCAGACTCATGGTTATGAGCAGAGTGGTTGTAAATATTGTATGGATTATGTTGCAGAGTTATCTGACTTTTCTTGTGGTTCTGTTGGGGCTAAGCCTGGATGGTCTACTGTTATAAAAAGAACTGATGTTGGTGTTGAACTTATTAATAGTGCTGTTGATGATGGTGTTTTAGAAGTTACTGAGACTAATGAAGGTAAGTTTGGTCTTGAAATGTTAAGAAAATTAAGTACTAATAAGAAGAAACAGCGTGTTAAGAATGTTGATAAGGCATTGGCTATGGGACTTGAAGTTCCTTTCACACGTTCTGATCTTAAGGAAGATATTTTGGAAAACAGGTAGTTTTCTTTTCTTGTTTTATTTTTTTTAGTTTTGTTGTTGTTTTATTTTGTGTTTTGTTGTTTTTTTGCAAGGATTAAATTTTTAGGTATACCAAAACCTTTATATACTTTTGAGTACAACATTTAATTGACTAAGAAATTTAGGTTATCCTAAACATATAAGCCATATAATCTTAGTCAAAAAAAACCGAGTTAAAGAAAAAAATAAAGACTATGCAAACATTCAAAAATTAAAAGAAAAAAACTATTACTCCTACAAATACAAAAAAATAGTTAAAAAAAAATTAAATCACCTATTATAAAAAAACAACTTTTAATAAGAAAGACACAGTCTAAAAAAAACTTAACTCACCACTCCTTATTAAAAAAACATAATATAACTTGTAAAAAAAAATATAAAAGAAAAATAATAAAAACTCCCTAAAAACTAGCTCAAAACAACATCCTAAGAGCAAAACAATGAATTATTTTTCTTTTATTAACAATTCTATTTCTAAGAAAAAAACACTCCACACCAAAAATACAACACTTATTCTATAAACCACCTAAAATTAAACTTTACACTCCAATATAAAACATACTAAAATTTCTTCCACACATTTTATATGGATAAATAAATAAATATTTATTTAATAAAACAGTATTTTTACATAAATTTTTAAGTAAAAAAATACTAATTTTAATCAAAAATTTAAGTAAAAACAAAATATTAATAGGTGTGTATCCACATGGAAGACCGAAACCAAATACTTTCAAATTATATCAACGAAAACCTAATAGAACTGCCCCTAAAAATAAATGAAAAAACATCACACAACAACCTAAAATATAAACATAGAACAGAATTCAACGAATTAAAAACATACATCGACAATTTCCTAGACAATATAGAAGATGAACGCTTCATCGTCCTACCAGGCATAAGAGGAGTAGGAAAAACAACACTACTCTTTCAAACATACAATTACCTGCTAAAAGAAAAAAATGTTCCATATAACCAAATATTATACCTATCCTGTGATGATGTAAATGATTTAACAAACTGCAGCATCCGAGAAATTACAGAAATATATCTGAAAAATCATCATGATACAAACATAAGACTTTTGGATAAAAAAATATTTTTATTGATTGATGAATCACAATATGACAAAGAGTGGGCATTATCCGGAAAAATCATCTATGACCGTTCATCAAATATTTTCATGATTTTCACAGGTTCATCAGCACTCCATTTAGAATACAATGCAAATGCAGCAAGAAGATCACATACCTCTGATATTCGTCCATTAGATTTCCTACAACATCTCAAACTAAAATATAAATTAAATATAAAACATAACACCACCCCACTAATGAACATGTTATTAAAAGGAGATATTGAAGAATGTCTGGAAAAAGAAAAAGAATATCAGGATACAATAATGAGTAATTACGAGTTTAACCACCTTGACTGGAATAATTACCTATTGTATGGAGGATATCCAATCTACTTCACAGAAAAGGATACTAGAAAAATTAGGGACAAAATAGTTAAAATGACCAAAAAAGTAGTTGAAACAGACATGCCCCATATTAAGAATATTTCAGAAGAAAATAGAACAAATGCAAATAGAATTTTACGTCAACTAGCCTTAAATGAATCAGCAGATATTTCACAAAATAAGCTCTCAAACATATTAAATACTGCGAGCGGAAATGTTAAAACCACACTAGAATTACTTGAAAAAACACATTTAATATTCCATTTAGAAACATATGCTTCATCATCTAATCGTAACAGAAAAGCGTGGAAATACTATTTTGCAACTAGCAGCATAAAATATGCATTATCAAGTTATATTGGCAGCATAACTAAAGATAAGAATAAAATTGAAGGAGTCTTACTTGAGAACTTAGTTGCATCAAAATTACATGAATTATCTGATTACAATTATAATTTTTCATTATATTATGATGGTGGAAAAAAATCAAATGTTGACTTTATACTTTGGCATGACGTTTATGGAAGTATACCAATAGAAGTTGGACATGGCCGAAAGGATAAACGACAGGTAGTAAATGCTATGGAACATTATAATTCAAAACATGGCATCATAATATCAAATAAATCAAATAAAATAGAAAAGGATGAGAACATAATACATATACCACCCCAAACCTTTGCCTTACTATAACACACGAGCAAAGAGCAATCAAATATATTCAAGTTAATGGGAGGTTCAGTTATTCTTGTTAATAAGATAAAGGTATTGTTCTAATTCTTCATCATATTTCTTATAATTTTCAAATTCCTTTTTTATTAGTTCATAGAACTTATCATTATGGGCCATCACGATAATATGTGACATTTCATGATAAACAATATACCTCACAAGAGTATCCGGCAAAAATCTAAGATCCTTTGATAGTGTAATGTTTCTGAGACTGCTGCAACTACCCCACTTATGTACCATTGACCTATACTGTATCCTGTTAACCTTAACATTTAATTTCTTTTCATACTCCTCAACAAAGCCATTAACCAAATACTTTAACTCGACCAATGACCTGTTTTCTAACTTTTTATCCACGGCCAATAACCTGTTTTTCTCCAAGTTTTTCCGGTATTGCTTAATCTTCTTATACAACCATTTATCCTTTTTATGAATTTGTTCTTCAACATTAATTTTACTACGTTTGGGAAGTACGAGCCTTAAAACTCCCTCCCTTAATTCATAACGTATATATTTTACATTACGATACTCCACATAGTACTCTATTATAATATCATTAATTTTAATTTCATTAAACTTCATAACTATCTATACTACTCTTAGTTTATCAAACAAAGAATATATCATTTTAGTAAGATAATGTTGAAATCACAAACATATATGAAATGACTAGGGATGAATTCCAAATAAATATTTAATATTTAAAAATACAAAAAGTATATCCATACGGTGTATTTTATGAATAATGACTTTGATTCTCCATTCCAAGTAGGTGTTCCTGTTTATCCAGAATATTTTAAGGGAAGAAACGATATATTAGAACATATCATACCACAATTATCCCCTTTATCCAGGAATAAACAAAAACATTTTTTTATTATGGGTGAAAGAGGTATTGGAAAAACTTCTTTGACAAAATATATTTCAGACATACTTGAATCAGAACATAATATTTTTAGCAATCCATATAGAAAATAACGGTGTTGAAACAATTGATGAACTGTTAAAAAACATTATTACAGAGTTATTAAAAAAAGCTAAAAAAGAATCTGTTTCTTTAAGATTTAAAGAGTTAATTAAAGATAATGTGACAAAAATTGGTGCATGGGGTACTGAAATAAAGATTAATAATAATTCTCCATTACTTACAGATATTAAAACTAATTTCATTCACACAATACAAGAACTTTTCAACGATATTGAAAATAAAACAGGACTTCTAATTATCATTGATAATATAAATGGCTTATCTGAAAATGAAATATTTCCAAACTGGTATAAAAGTATGGTTGACACAATTGCAGTAAATGATGATATTAACATACCCATTGCATTTATTTTAACTGGTTATTCTAAAAAATTTGGAAAATTACACAGATTAAATCCATCATTTTCAAGAATTTTCCAAAGAGAAGAGTTAGAAGTATTAAATGATGGAGAAGTTTCTGATTTCTATGAAGAAATGTTTAAACGAGTTAATATCAACATTGAAGAAAAAGCGTTGAAACTTATGGTAAAATATACTAATGGATTACCCTTACTTATGCAACAAATTGGTTTTTCATTATTAACAAGATTAATACCAGCAATACAATCACGGAAAAAATAGCAACCAGAGGAATTATTGATGCTGGTGAAAGTGTTGGAAAAAATTATGTGATCTCTAATTATGAAGAATACGATGAAAACAAAGAATATAAATCAATACTTTTTAAAATAAGTAATTATAACTCTTTTAAATTTAATAAAACAGAACTTGAACATATATTAAATACCAGGGAAGAGAAAGTTTTAGATGATTTTCTAGAATTAAACACATCCCATAATTTCTTTGAAAAAAAAGATGAAGAATACATTGTTAAAAATGAATTGTTTAAAATGTATTTTGAAACATTAAATCTCAAGAGAATATCTGATTGGTAACAGATTACCCTCAATAATACATTATTTTCAATAGTAAAAAATAATAAACTTATCTGTCCATATATTATAATGAGTATAGAAAGATTTTTACAGGGAATTTTTATGAGTGCTATTAAAGAAGTTGATGTATTAATTATTGGCGCTGGTCCTGCAGGCAGTATGGCTGCCCGTGAAGCTAGCCGTAATGGTGCCAGAACATTAATTATTGATAAAAAGTCAGAGATCGGAACACCTAAACGTTGCGGTGAAGGCATAATGGACGGTGTTCTTGAAAATGTTGGCATTACTGCTGATGAACGATGGATTGCAAGACATATTGATGGTGCACGTCTTGTTGCACCTGATGGAACTAGTGCATGGTTTACCTCAGACACTTTAGAAACTCCGGCCACTGGAATAATATTGGAACGTAAAGTGTTTGACAAGCATGTTACAATGGATGCTATTCGTAATGGTGCTGAGGTTATGATTAAAACAGAAGCTACTGGGATAACCCGTGAAGGTGATTATTTACTTGTAGATATTAAAAGTTTTAACAATAGGTATTCCCAGATAAAGGCCCGGATTGTTATTGGAGCTGACGGTCCAGAAGGTCGTGTATCTGGTTGGATGGGAATTAACACTAAAGTTCCTCCTGCAGAGATGGAATCCGGAGCTCAGTATGAGATGACTAATCTTAAGATGGAAAAGAGCGATACTATCGAGTTTTATTTTGGTAGTGTTGCACCCGGTGGTTATGCTTGGATATTCCCTAAGAGTTATGATACTGCTAATGTAGGTATTGATGTTTCTGGTGTTAAAGGAGAAAAAACTGCACTGGAATATCTTGATGATTTTGTGAAAAATAATCCTGAAACTTGTGATGGTCAGATTGTTGAGGTTAATGTTGGTGGTAATCCATTGTGTGGTGTTTTTGACACTCTAATTGCGGATAATTTTATGCTTGTGGGTGATGCTGCAGGTTGTGTGAGTCCTATTACTGGTGGAGGTATTGACACTGGACTTGAAAGTGGTATGATAGCAGGACGTGTTGCTGCCCGTGCTATCAGAGAGGATGATGTTTCCGTGGAAAATTTACGTGAATATGCTGATTATGTTGATGAACATATTGGTAAAAAGTTCAGGAAACTTATTACTGTTCGTGATTTTATTTATAATTTAGATGATGATGATATGAATGAGTATTTGGGTGCTATTGCTCGTGCTAACATCACTAAGCTCTCTACCAGATCATTGCTTAAGGCCATGATTAAGGTATCTCCTAGAAAGCTGTTAAAGTTACGTAAACTACTTTAATTTTTATTACTTTTTTTCATAATGCGTGTTGGCATAAATTCGTTTTTGTAATACTTTTTTATCTGGATGAAACTTTTTTTTAGTATGATTGTTACTTATGTATATATAATATTGTTAAATATTACTTACCAAGACCCCCTTGATTACTTACCAGCTGCTCTTGGATTAAACTTATATACCTTTTATTCTATAATTTATATTATCGAAGTCATAAAATTGTTATTTATAAAATTCTTTTCTTGATTTTCGGTTTTAAAGTTAATGGAGTGAAATAAGCAGTATTAATTATTATGATAGATGAAAATTGTATATATTTAACTCAAAGTACTCTTATTAGAGGTCTTTCTAAGAAACAATTCAATGTTTTAG
>JAFRKG010000187.1 GCA_017431845.1 Methanosphaera sp.
AAAAAAAACCAAATAACAAGAAAAGTTAAATTAAAAGAATAACAAAAACAACAAACAGAAAAGAAAAATCAAATCAAAAAAAAATAACATATAATAAAAGGAAGTGAAAACGTGGCATACGAAGTAAAAAATAAAAAAAATATAGCAACAATAGGATTACATGTCGGACAAGAAGAAACAGATGAAACAGGCTCAAGAGCAGTACCAATATACCAGACAACATCATACGTATTCAACGACACAGATCAAGCAGCAAACCGATTCGCATTAACAGAACCAGGAAACATATACACAAGACTAACTAACCCAACAACAGAAGCATTCGAAAAAAGAATCGCAGCAATAGAAGGAGGAACAGCAGCATACGCAACATCCTCAGGAATGTCCGCAATATTCTACACAATAATCAACCTAACAGAAGTAGGAGACAACATAGTATCAGCAGATAACCTATACGGAGGAACATTCGAATTATTCGAAAACACACTTCCAAACCTCGGAAGAACAGTAAAATTCGTAGACTCCCAATCACCAGAAGAATTCGAAGCAGCAATAGATGAAAAAACAAGAGCAATCTATGTAGAATCAATAGGAAACCCAAAACTAGACATACCAGACTTTGACGTATTATCCGAAATAGCCCACAAAAACGGAATACCATTAATAGCAGACAACACCGTAGGAATAGGATCAGTAAGACCATTCGACCATGGAGCAGATATAATATCAAGCAGTGCAACAAAATATATAGGAGGACACGGAACAACACTAGGTGGAGTCATCATAGAAAAAGGAGACTTCAACTGGGACAATGGAAAATTCCCTGGATTAACAGAACCTGATGAAACATACAACGGATTAAAATTCTATGAAGCACTAGGCCCAGTAGCATTCACAACAAGAATAAGAGCAGTACTTGGAAGAGACACCGGAGCAGTACCAAGCCCATTCGGTTCATTCCTATTACTACAGGGACTAGAAACATTAAGTTTAAGAATTGAAAAACATGCAGAAAACGCATTAGCAGTAGCAAAACACTTAGAAGCACATCCAAAAGTAGCATGTGTGACCTATTCTGGTCTAGAAAGCAGTCCAAACCACGAAATAGCAAAAAAATATGCTGAAAAAGGTTATGGTGGAATAGTATCATTCGGACTAAAAGCAGGATATCAAGGAGCAGTAGATTTCATAAACCACACAGAACTATTATCCCTATTAGCAAACATAGGAGATGCAAAATCACTAGTAATCCACCCAGCATCAACAACACACTCACAATTAACAGAAGAACAACAAAGAGCAACAGGAGTAACACCAGATCTGATAAGATTTTCAGTAGGAATAGAAGATTTAGAAGATATATTAGCTGATGTAGACCAAGCATTAGATAAAATATAATCATCTAAACATCCACTTAACCCCCCATTTCAAACCTATTTTTCATAAATATAATTCAATTTAAATTTAAACAGATTACCTATTTTGATAACAAATATTAAATGTAACAAGAAATATATAACAAAGTATTATAAAAGACTACGGGAGGTAAAAAGTTGGCACTTTTAAAATCAATAGGTACAGTAGAAACACAATATTATACATTAGAAGAAGACCTAAAATTAGAAACAGGAAACATATTAAAAACTCCAACAATTGCCTATGAAACATACGGAACATTAAATGCACAAAAAAGTAATGCAATATATGTATGTCATGCACTAACAGGTGATGCACACGCAGCAGGGTGGCATGACAATGATAAAAAACCAGGTTGGTGGAACATAATAATAGGTCCAGGAAAACCATTGGATACAAATAAATATTTCATCATATGTTCTAATGTAATCGGAAGTTGTAAAGGTTCCACAGGACCTAGCTCAATAAATCCAGACACAGGAAAAGAATACGGATTAGACTTTCCAATAGTTACCATAGCCGACATGGTATCCGCTCAAAAGAAACTAATGGACCATTTAGAAATAACCCAATTATATGCAGTTATTGGAGGATCAATGGGTGGAATGCAAGTACTGGAATGGACAATTTCACACCCTGAAATGATAAGAAATGCAATAATGATAGCATCAGGAGCATACTCTACACCACAACAAATAGCATTTAATGCAGTTGAACGCAGATCAATAACAGAAGATCCTAACTGGAACAAGGGAAATTATTATCATACAGACAAAATACCAGAACAAGGATTATCCGTTGCCCGAATGATAGGACACATCACATACTTAAGCAACGAATCAATGTACGAAAAATTTGGAAGACGACTCCAAGACAAAAACGATTTCAGCTATGATTTCAGCAATGAATTCCAAGTAGAAAGTTATCTTGAATATCAAGGATTTTCTTTCACAAAAAAATTTGATGCAAACAGTTACTTATACTTAACAAAAGCATTAGACTACTTTGATGTCAGAAAAAACAATTCATTAGAAGAAGGATTAAAATCAGTAAGAGCAAAAATGCTCATAATGTCCATAACTTCAGACTGGTTATACACTCATGAACACATGGAAGAAATAGTTCAAGCATTAAGAGCAAATAATGTTGATGTAACCTATTCTAAACTAAATTCAGAATATGGACATGATGCATTTTTAATAGAAAATGGTCAAATGAACTACATTATCAGCAACTTTTTATCTAAAGCAACAGTAAAAGATGTTATGAGTAAACACGTTGTAACACTACACGAATCAAAAAGTGTTAAAAATGCAGCAGAAGTAATGCTTACAAAAAATAAAACACATCTTCCTATAGTCAATTCAAACAATGAAATAATTGGAATCATCACTGCATGGGATTTATCTAAAGCAATAGCTATGAACACGGACAATATAGAAGAAATCATGACAAAGGATGTTGCCACATGTTTTGAAGATGATTCAATCTATGAAGTTGCTCATAAAATGGAAGAAGAACGCATATCCGTTTTACCAGTAATTAATGAAAAACACCAAGTAATTGGTAACATATCAACTAATCATTTATCAAATTTATTAGATTTAGAATAATCAAACATTCTTTTTTTTTAGAAAGACTTGGTTCTCTTCTTTTTATCTTATTTTTATAAATTTTCATCTCCATTTACAGTATTCCCCTATTGAAATAAGAGTAAATAGTTTTAACAACATATGTTATTGTAATGTTTAAAAAAGATATTAATTATAAAGTTGAAGGAAAAGGTAAACCATTAATTCTTATACATGGATTATCGGATAGTTTGGAGTACTGGGAACCTCTAAGCAGTATTTTAAAAAATAAGCATAAAATAATACGCTATGATATAAGAGGTCATGGTAAAAGTCCATTAGGTAGGGAAGAAATAAGTATTGATTTACTTGTAGATGATTTAAACATTTTATTAAATAATTTAAAGGTTGATGAATGTATAATAGTAGGATTTTCGATGGGAGGACTAATTGGATTAAGCTATGCTATAAAATATCCTGAAAAAGTTTCATCAATCATATTAATGTCTACTTTTGCAAGATGTTCATCATATGTTGAAAATATTTTTCTACAATTAAGGAATGCTGTTAAATCATCTTATGATGATTTTTATGAATTAATACTGCCAATGGTATTATGTCCGAATATAATTGAAGAAAACAAAAAGGAACTTGAAATGATAAAAGATTATGCTTCTAATAATGTAAACACTGTGGCTATTGAAAAAGCTATTAATGCAATGCTAGGATTTGACATTATCTATGACTTAGATCAATTTGATATTCCAACATTAATATTGTGTGGAAAATATGATACTCTAGTTCCACCTTCTTTACAAGAAGAAACACATAAAAAAATTATTAATTCTGAAATGATTGTTTTGGATAATCTTAAACATAATTTACTGGTGGGTAAAAATATTTCTAAGATAAGTGATATAATTGTGGATTTTATCTTAAAACAATAACTTCCTTTTTTTTATTATTTAATTATACGTGTACTAAAACTAGGTTTTTTTTTATAAATGGGGGTTATGTTGAAGTAAATATTATAATTAATATTTACATATCTTCGAATCTGTCTTCGAGTTTTGTAAGAACACCTGGAAGACTTGTGTATTCCATTTCGTCTGCAGGTAATCTGTGTGGTTCGAATGGTCCGTGTCTTCTCATGTAGTTTGCTACTTTTGTTGCAGTTGTTCTTGCTTCATCAAATGCAGGGTCTGCGAACATGTCAACTGGTCCAACAAGTTCTGCATTGTTTACTTGGAAACCTAGTCCGATTACACGAGGAGGTCCGTCGAATCTTACAGGTCTTGCATCTGCTTCACCAACAGGCATTAAAGGTCCGTTATGTGATCCTCTCATCCATCCACTTACTAAGTGTGGGAATGCGAATGGTTCTGATGTTTCTCCACCTGCTGGGAATCCTGATTGTGATCTTACAATTGCTACTGGGTCGTCTTTACCTATGTATTTTCCTGCCATGAGGTTTAGTCTGTCAGTACTTACTGCTGCTGCTATTTCGCCGTCTGATCTTCTGAATATTCTTTTTATTACGTATCTTCCTGTTGAACCGATTAAAGCTAATAAATCGTACATTTCGTCTGGACAGGACATTGTTACTTTTCTGTTTTCAATTACATCGTATACTTCGAAGTCGAATCCACCGTGTAATGTTGGGTCGATTACTAATCCTGCTGTGTTGAATGGGTCTGCAAACATTCTGAATAATGGTAAGTTGAATGCTCCTGGTTCTGTTTTATCACAGCAGTATGCGAATACTGGGTCTGATCCTCTTTCTTCGAATTCTATTTCTGCACTACCTGGTCCCATACCTTTAATGTTTCCACTGAATGTGTCGGATAATAAGTCTTGACCTGCACCGTATAATTTAAGTCCTTTTGCTACTTCTGCTCCTGCCATGAATGTATCAAATGCGAGTTTGTGTACTTCTTCATTGTCTGGACCGTTTGTGTGGGTCATAATCATGTCTATGTCGTCACCACAATTGGTTATATAGAAATCTTTTAATAATCCTTCTTCTTTTGCTTTTGATAAATATTCGTTACATTTATCTTTTAATAATTGGTGTGTTACTGCGTGTCCACCAACACTACCAATATCTGCTTTAATTATACTTACAGTAGTTTTCATTTAAAATACCTCCTCGGTAAAATATAATATCATTTTATTCATACTCCTAAGAGTATTGTTTGTTAATCACAATTTTTTTTGTATACGATTAGTTTTTTCTCCAAAAAAATTGTATGAATAAAAAAATTTTAATAGTTATTCTTATTTCTCTATTTATAAGTTTATAAATTTATTCATTGTTTGAATGTTACCTTATTTTTTTAGTTTTAGAGTTTTTTGATAATTTCATCACACATTTCCTGTGTATTCTGTGTACCACCCATATCTGGTGTTTTAATTTTTCCTTCTCTTATTATTTCTTCAATAGTGTTCTGAATGTTTTGTGCCTCTTTTTCCATGTTAAGGAATTCTAGCATTAAACAACTAGACAGTATCATTGCAATGGGGTTTGCTTTATTTTTTCCTGCTATGTCTGGTGCAGATCCATGTACTGGTTCAAATAGTCCATTGTCATTTCCGATGTTTGCTGAGGGGATTAATCCTAAACTTCCTAATAATCCTCCTCCCTCGTCGGATAAAATATCTCCGAATAAGTTTGTTGTTACAATCACATCAAATTGTGATGGTTTGGTTATCAGGTACATTGCCATTGCATCTATGTAGTAGTCGTTTGGAATTATGTTAGGGTATTGGTTGGCAATTTTATAAAATGCTGTTTTAAACACCCCATCTGTAAGGGGCAGTACGTTTGCTTTATGTGCTGCGGTCACAGTTTTTTTCCCTATTTTTTCTGCGTATCTGAATGCATAATCACATATTCTTTCTGATGCTTTATGTGTAATTTTTCTTATTGCAATGGTTTCTTCACCATTATCTTCTTCCATGTGTGAATATAATCCTTCCGAATTTTCTCTTATTATTGTAAAATTAATTTCTGGGTTTGTGTATGATTTTATTGGTCTTTGGTTTATGTATAGATTTAATTCTTTTCTTAGTGTAACTATTGCACTTTTTTGTTGGGGGATAGATGTTACTGCTCCGAACAATGTTGAATCACTTTCTTTGCATGAGTTTATTGTTTCTTGGGGTAAATTGGTTCCGTATTTTTTGTAACATTCTTTTCCTGCTTCTTGTGGTATGAAATCAAAATTTGCATTTGTTGTTTCCAGGATTTCTAATGTTGGTTTCATTACTTCTTGTCCTATTCCGTCTCCTGGAATAGTTGTTATTTTAAACAAATTCGTATTCTCCTTGTTTTTGTTATAGTATATTATTAGATGATTAATTATTTATATAATTTGATGCTAAATATTATTAAGATAAACGAACATAAAAGAATTTTCGTGATGATTATGAGTAAAGAAGAAATTGTTAACGCTATCCAAAATTTAAATGATGAAGATGATTTTGTAAGATTAGAAGCAGAAAGTACGATTTCTATGTATATGCCTGCAGAGATTGATGTTTTACATGAAGAAGTGTTGAATATTGATTATCCTAAAAATACTCGTTTAACAATGGTGGAATTATTACGGGATTTAAAAGATCCTAGTTCTATGGATGTTTTTGTTAAATTATTAAATGATAGGAATAAATGGATTAGAAGACAATCTAGTTCAGCTCTTGCTGATTATGGTGAAGATGCAGTGGAACCTCTATTAACTCTTGTTGATGATGAAAATTGGAGGGCTAGGGGTGGAGCTGTTTGGGCTTTAGCTAAAATTGCAAGACCTGATACTTTGGATGTTTTCCTCAAGGCTTATAAGGATGAAAAAAGTTTTGTCCGTTCCGGTGCAGTATTTGGTTTAGGAAATATTGGTGGGGATGAGGCTGTTGAAGCTTTAAAATATCTTGCTGAAAATGATGAAAGTGGTTATATTAAAGCTAATGCATTAACTTTCCTGGATAAATTAAGTGGGGAATAATTGTTAGTTTTTTTATAACTTTTTTTTATTTTTAAACATTTTTTATTTTTTAATACGATAATTTAATATACACTGTATTTTTTTCATATTTTCCATAATTTTCTATTCATGTTTTCAATCCTATTTTTAGAAATCTTTTAATATTATAAACTAAATAAATAAATAATGATATATAATAAAAAAATCAATAATTTTTTTAGGAGGGATTAATATAGTTAAAATCTCAATAATAGGTGCTTCAGGAACAATTGGAAAAAATGTAGCATTTACGTTAGCAAGAGAAGATGTAATTGATGAAATAGTAATGTACTCACGTGAAAGTAGTCATAACAGGGTTAAAGGGGAAGTTCTGGACATGTATGATGCTCTTGCAGCAGAAGATATAGAGAGTGTATTAACAGCATCCAGTAATCTTGAAGACATATCCGATTCAAAAATTGTTTTAATTACTTCTGGAGTTCCACGTCAACCAGGATATACTAGACTTGACTTAGCAGTACCTAATGCCGAAATAATAAAAGAATATTCACAAGCAATAGCAAAATATGCTCCGGATTCAATTATATTAATAGTTACAAATCCGGTTGATGTAATGACATCTATAGCTTTACAATATTCAGGTTTTGAAAAAAATAGGGTAATAGGGCTTGGAAATCACTTAGATTCTCTAAGATTAAAAACAATTCTTGCAAAACATTTTAAAATTCATAATGGTGAAATACATACAAGGGTAATCGGGGAACATGGAGATCACATGGTGCCTTTATTAAGTTCATCTACTATTGGGGGTATTCCACTTAAATATTTTGTACAATCTACTGATTTAGAACCAGATGAATTAGTTAGTAGAATTAGAAATGCCGGTGGAAATATTATTTCTAAAAAAGGAGCAACAGAATATGGTCCATCCTATGCTATTAGTAATCTTATACGAACAATAATAAATGATAGCAGGAAAATTCTTACTGTAAGTACTTATCTTGAAGGAGAAGTAGAAGGAGTATATGATGTTTCATTAGGTGTGCCAGTAATTCTTTGTAAACGAGGAATTCAGAGAATTGTCCCTGTTCGAATGAATGATTATGAAAGATCTGAATTTTTTGATGCAGCAAGAACTGTTAAGAAATGCACGTATAAAATTCGTGAATATTTAGAAGAATAATTTATATTTTTTTTATTTTATTGGTTTTTTTTATTTAATTTTTTGAATTTTTATCATAACTTTATATATTATGGAATATATATGTAATGATTAATCATGATATATTATATAAAATTTTTGAGGTATTAAAAATGAAAATAGGAATAATTGGTGGAACAGGTTCACAAGGACTAAACTTAGGAAAAAGATTAGCAATAGCCGGTGAAGATGTAATCATCGGAAGCAGAAAAGAAGAAAATGCATTAACTATCGTAGAAGAAACATTCGAATTACTAAAAGACTACGAAAATATTAATATGGTAGGAATGTCTAATGAAGACGCAGCCAAAGAAGGAGAACTTCTCATACTAACAGTACCATTAGCAGCACAAAAAGCAACATTACAATCCATAAAAGAATTTGTAGGAGAAAAAATATTAATCGATGCAACAGTACCACTGGAAACAGCAATTGGAGGATCACCAGCAAGATTTGTTGATTTAATGGAAGGATCCGCTGCAGAAAGAACAGCTAAAATCCTTAAAAAAACAGGAGTAAAAGTAGTAGCAGGATTCAATAATATAAGTAATTCACATTTAGAAAACATACCAGAACCAATAGACTGTGACTGTCTCATTGCAGGAGACGATAATGAAGCTAAAGCACAAGTAAAAGAGTTAGTAGAAAAAATACCTGGAATAAAATGCATAGACTGTGGTAAACTAGAAAAAGCACGAATGATAGAAAAAATCACGCCATTACTAATAGGTTTAAACATAAAATATAAATCCCATTACGGTGGATTAAGAATTACTGGAATAGACTTCTAATAAGTCTATTTTTTTCTTTTTCTTTAATAATTCATTACTATTTTTTAAATCAAAAATAATTACCTTTTATAACTCTTCTAAAAATTTGAACATATATTTTCTTTTCAATAATATTATTTCGGCTCTGTAGAAAACCTTGCTTTGAGTGAAGTATGAGTAATAACCCAAATATAGTTTTTTTACAGAGGGAAATATTTTATTTCAATATTTTCCTTTCTTCATCATAATACAATTCTCACTCATATTGAGTAATCGTATTTTTCATATTTATTCCTGC
>JAFRKG010000188.1 GCA_017431845.1 Methanosphaera sp.
CAACCCCATCAACAACTTTAGCTAAACCAATAACATTACCATTATCCATGAAAGTCACAATACCTTCATTAATTACTAAATTATTAGAACTCACAACACTAGATGATAAAGTTACTTCATGGAACACTGTACTTAAAACATCATTAATCACTATTTGACTATTAGCTTGATTAACCCTATAAATAGCAGTTGATTCAACAGTTGAAAATTTATCACTTTCACCATAGACAGCTTTAAGCATGAAATTACCTGCAAGCAAAGGAGTGTAAGTTAAACTAGCAACACCATTAACAACAGATGCTTTTCCAACAAAAACACCATCAACATAAAAACTAACAAATCCTTCATTAATAACACTATACAAACCTTTAACATTAGAAACAAAAGTACTGTTAAAACCAACAATACCACTATCTACACCAACATCAACACTAGCAGAATCAACCAACAAACTAGCAGAACCACTAGAACTCAAATAATTATCACCACTATAAGCAACAGAAATCAAATGCTCACCAGCAATATTTGGAATGTACGATAAACTAGCAACACCATTATTTACATTGGATTCCCCAATAACATTTGAACCATCAAAGAAAATGACCTTGCCTTCATTTATAGATGAGTTATTTGAATCAACAACATGTGCCATTAAATTAGTTTTATGATGCATAGTAGCATTTATATTTTCAATAGTGCAAATAGAACCCATAGGATTAATTGTAACTGTGAATGTGGCATTACAAGGATAATAATTATCATCACCATCAAAAATTGCATTTACAGTCCAATTACCAACATATAAATCAGATAATTCATTAGAAAGTTCTGCAATATTATTTTTCAAGTTTACAGTAAAGCTTTTACTATCCTTAACATTAGTTACATTAAAAATTATATGTGAATTAACAGGAATATCACTTAAAATATTAATTGAAACATCACCCATATAATTATAATAAAATGAATAATTTGAACAAATCATACTCAATTGCTTTTTAATAACATTAACACTAGCATCATAACTATTAGTTGGAGTATTGTTTATAAAAGTACAATTGTTTACATATCCATCTTTTCCAGTCCAATAAATTGCACCAGCATATTCAGATGCAACATTATTAATAAATATACAATTTGAAATACTTCCATTTTCCCCCATCCAATAAATTGCACTTCCTCTTTCAGCATAATTATCTGAAAAGAAACAGTTAGTTACAATTCCATCAAAACCAACCACACAAATAGCGCTAGCTGAAGTAGAATAAGTTTTTGAATTTTTTGCAGTGTTATTGATAAAAGAACAATTAAATACAAGACAATCATAAGCCCCCACATTAACAATACCATTATAAATATAATCATCAATAGAGGTATTATTAACAAAATAACAATTAATTAATTTAGAATCATCACTAGATGGAGATGAAGCAAAAGAAACTATTCCAGCACCTTCATTATTAATAAAATAACAATTTTCTATATTATTTGCAACTCCAGATACACCAATAGCAGAAACACCTAAACCAACATTATCTATAAAAGAACAATTAATAATATTATTTTGACTACTCCAAAATATAGAAATTGCACCCGAATTATCAGCGGAATTATTAATAAACTCGCAATTTATTATATTATTTTGTATTCCAGTAGTTCTAATGCCCCCACCACGACTTCCAGAGTTATTTATAAATTTACAGTTTATTACATCAACAGATGATGATAACTCAACTGTTGAACCATCTCTTGCATGATTATTTGAAAAATAACAATTTTTTATTATTGAATCTGATGCAGATAATGCACTAGATCCATATTTTACATTAATATTCATGAAAGTACAATTATCCAAAATACCATTTCCACCCAATGAAACAGCACTTGCAGTATTTGTCGAGTCAGAATAACTATTTATAAATATTAAATTCTTCAAAATAACATTACTCCCAGTAACTCTTAATAATTTAGCTTCGCCATTTCCACTAATTGTGTGTCCTTTTCCATCTAAAGTTATAGTTTTGCTTATATCAATACCATTTTGATAAACTGAATCAATATTTGAATCATATATGTAATCAGTTTCAAGTATTATTTCACTTTCGTTACAATTAAGTTTATTAGCTAAATCTGTGAATGTTCCAGGTGATGACTCTTCTAAGACAGTACCATCACTATTTGCTACAATTGTATCATTCACATCACTAGCACATACGCTTGAAATACTGAACAAACAAATGATTGAACAAATAATTAATAAACTTTTTTTGTGTTTCATATTATTTTCTCCCTATTAATCTACTTAACTGTAATTTTAACACTTTTAGTTACTTTGTTATAGCAAGAAGTTGCAGCATAAGTAACTACTGCTTTAAAGGTTGATTTTTTATTCAAATTAGTAATTTTGAAAGTTGCTTGACCTTTACTATTAGTTTTAGTAGAAAAAGTCTTACCATTGACTTTTATTGTTACTTTAGCTTTGTTCATTGCTTTATTCTTATTATCTTTTAAAGTAACTGTGTATTTTTTGGTTTTTACACTAACTTTAAAAGTTTTTGCACTAGCAGTTAACTTAGGTGTGGCTTTAGTAACTTTAACATTCACAGTTGCAGAAGATCCAACATAATTATCATCTCCTTCAAATGTAATTATTGCAGTATAAGTTTTTGGAACCAATGCATTTGTTGTAAGTTTAACTTGACCATTAGCATCAGTAGTTAACTTCTTAACACCATTAAGATTAAGTGAAATAGTAACACCAGATATTGGATTGTCTTGAGCATCTTTTAAAGTAGCAACTAAATATTTATCACCATTGTATATAGTACTAACAGAAGATGATTCAATCTGCGTGTTTTCTTTGTCAATTAAAACTGTTAAATCATTATAAGAGTTAAGGTAGTTAGTTCCAGTGTAAATAGTTGAAATTATGTGTTCTCCAGCAGTAGTTGGAGTGTAAGACAAACTAGCAATACCATTAACAACCTCAGACACACCTATTACATTACCATTATCCACAAAGGTCACATTTCCGTCTTTTATAATTAAATTATTGAAACTAACAACATTTGAAGACAAAGTTATTTCCTGGAAAACAGTACCGGAAACATAATTAACAAATATTCTGCTAGTGGCTTGGTTAACAACATAATTTATGGAAGATTCACTACTTAAATAATCATTACCCATATAAACTGCTGTAATCAAATGTTTTCCGGCAGTAGTTGGAGTGTAAGACAAACTAGCAATACCATTAACAACTTTAGCCCCACCAATGTAATTACCATTATCTGTGAAAGTGACAATACCATCATTAATGACTAAATTATTAGAACTTACAACATTTGAATAAAGAGTTATCTCATTGAATACAATACCAGAAACATCATTAATAGTAATTCGGCTGTCTGCAGGATTCACAATATAACTAGCAGAAGATTCTGCATTTGAAAATCTATCAGTTTCACCATAAACAACTTTAACTGTGAAATTACGGGCAAGCAAAGGAGCATATGTTAAACTAGCAACTCCATTAACCACATTGATTTTGCCAATAAGATTATCATTTACATAGAAAGCAACTGTTCCCTCATTAATAATACCATATAAACCTTTTACATTTGCAACAAAAGTACTGTTAAAACCAACAATACCATTATCTACAACAATTTCAACACTAGCAGAATCAACTAATAATTTTGAAGTATTGTTAGAACTTATATAATTATTAGAGTTGTAAATTGCAGTTATGGTGTGTTCCCCTGCAACAGTTGGAATATACTCTAAACTTGCAACACCATTATTCATACCTGAAGAACCAATCTCTAAACTACCATCAAAGAAAGTAACAACACCATCATTAATTGTTAAATTATTGGAACTTAATATACTGGCAGATAAATTAACAATATGCCCAACAGTTCCATTAAAGTTATTAATAATTAAAGTAGAATCTGCTTTAGCAACAGAATATGTTACAATATCTTCATCATCTAAGAAATTAACACTATCTGAGAAAACTGCTTTAACTGCATATTCATCAGAAATTAATGGAACATAAACTAAACTGGCAGAACCATTAATAACATTAACTTTACCAATCTTTACATCACCAATATAGAAAGTAACATTACCCTCATTCACAATACTATATAATCCCATAACATTAGCAACAAATCTGGATTCAAAACCAACAATACCATTATCTACAACAATTTTTACATCAGCAGAATCAACAAATAATTTAGCATATCCATTAGAAGTTAAATAATTGTTACTATTATAAATAGTTGTGATTATATGTTCTCCATCAGTAGTTGGGAGGTATGATAAACTAGCAATACCATTATTAACATCAGAAGAACCAATTACATTGCCATTATCCATGAATGTCACAGTTCCATCATTAATGACTAAATTATTAGAACTAACAACAGTTAAAGACAATACGACTTCATGCAGTACAGTACCATAAAACTCATTAATAATTATTTGGCTATCTGCAGGATTCACAATATAATTTGTGGATGATTCAACATTTGAAAAATCATTACTTTCACCATAAATCGCTTTAACTGTAAAATTGCCTGCAGATAATGGAGTATAATTCAAACAAGAAACACCATTAACAACAGAACTTTTACCTACAAAATTATCATCAACATAGAAACTAACAGTTCCCTCATTAATAGTACTATATAATCCTTTAACATTAGCAACAAAAGTACTGTTAAAACCGACAACACCACTATCTACTAAAACTTCAACACTAATAGAATCAACCAACAACTTAGCAGAACAATTAGAACTCAAATAGTTATTACTAGTATAAACAGCTGAAATCATATGTTCTCCATCAGTATTTGGAGTATATTTTAAATTAGCATTATTATTTTTAACTGTAGAATTTCCAATGAAAATTTCACCATCATAAAAAGTCACGAGACCCTCATTAATTGTGAAATTATTATCATTTCCAATCTTGGCTATCAGAGTTGATTCCTGATTAATTATTGCAATTGGGAGTTCAAGTATTATTGAAGATTTAATTGGAGTTATGCAAACTGTAAATAGCGTATTGGATGAATAGTAATTGTCATCACCTTCAAAAATTGCATTTACAATCCAATTTCCAGCATTCAAATCAAATAGTTCATTGAAAAGGGATGCCTCATTATTGTTCAAATCTAATGTAAATATTTTATTGTCTTTTCCATTATCAAAGTACAAAGTAATATTTGAATTGATTGGAAGATTATTTAAGACATTTGTTAGTTGTACAGATATAATTTTTGGATTTTTATAGTCAAAAACATAATTAGAACTTGTTAAGTTTACATGTCTCTTAATAAAGTTTGCACCTTTATTAATAACAGCATTAGTGTTGTTTATAAATCCACAATCAACAATTGTGCCTGATTCAGTGTTCCACCAGTAAACTTGATTAGTATTTAGATTATCTATAAATGTACTATTAGATAAAATCCCCCTATTACCATACCAATAGACTGCACTACCATTTTTAGATGCATTATTATCTACAAATAAACAGTTTTCCAATAAACCATCATTTCCAGTCCAGAAAATAGCACCACCAGTCTCTGCTACATTATTAATAAAAGAACAGTTATTTAAACTGCATTCATCTTTTTGGATATATAATGATCCCCCTAACTCAGATGCAAAATTATTTTCAAAAGTACATTCTCTTAAAAGGTTATTTTTGCCATTTACAATAATTGCACCACCATTAGGAGCAGAATTATTAGTAAATGAACAATTTGAAATAATATTATCATTACTTACCAAAAATATTGCACCTGCAAGTATAGATGCATCATTATTTGCAAAATATGAATTATTTAATTGACAATTACTGCCTTTTACATAAATTGCAGCACCTGCGCCACTAGCAGAATTATTAACAAATGAACAATTGTTTAAGTTAGTATTATTTCCATATAATGAAATCGCACTACCACCATATGCGGAATTATTAACAAAAGAACAATTATCCAATATACCATTATTAACAACCCAATAGATTGCACCACCCTCATATGAAGATGGAACATGATTATTAATAAAAATACAATTAGTTAAACTTCCCTGTTCACCAGTAATGTGAATTGCACCACCATTGTTATATGCTGAATTGTTTAAGAAATAACAATTTGATATTTTAGAATTATTTCCAACCCAATAAATAGCTCCACCATTAGATGAAGATGAAACATAATTGTTAATAAAAGAACAATTATTTATTTCACCAGAATCACCATACCAGTATATCGCACCCCCATAATATCCTGATTTAACAATTAAGTTATCAGAAAAAACACAATTGGTTATAATACCATTCATACCCTTCCAATATATGGCACCCCCACCTTTAGTTGACCACCAAGAAGTAGCTCCACGATTATTAATAAAGGAACAGTTATTCAAAATACCATTATCATTTTGCCAGAAAACAGCACCACCATTAATAGCATGATTATCCTTAAATAAACAATTAGTTAAAAAACCATTAGTACCAATCCAATAAACAGCACCACCATCTTCTGCAGAATTATTCACAAAAGAACAATTACCTAAAACACCACCAACACCAGACCAATAAACAGCACCACCATCTTCTGCATAATTACTAATAAAAGAACAATTACCTAAAACACCATCAATACCTGACCAATAAACAACACCACAAGAATAATATCCTGATGCAATATTATCAATAAAAGAACAATTATTTAATTGGCAATTATCAGCAATACAATGAACAGCACTACCATCCTCAGCAGAATTATTTACAAACAAACAAGTACCTAAAACACCATCATTACCAGACCAATAAACAGCACCACCATTAGAAGTAAATGCAGATGTATCAATGTAATTATTCACAAAAGAACAATTAGCTAAACTACCATCATTACCAGACCAATAAACAGCACCACCATAAGAACTCCACAAGGAAGTTTTAGCATAATTATTCATAAAATAACAACTATCTACAACACCATTATTACCATTCCAATAAACAGCACCACCACCAGCACTCAATCCTGAAGAAGTAGCTGAATTATTAATAAAAGAACAATTACTTAAAATACAATCACCAGCAATACAATAAACAGCACCACCATATTCAGCAAAATTATTAATAAATGAACAATCCAGTATATAGCAATTTGAGCCAAACAATTGAATTGCACCACCATCCCCTTCATGTTTTCCTTCAATAAATACAATGTTTTTCAAAATGACATTTTTCGCATAAACATTGAATATCCTTGATAAATTATTACCACTAATTGTATGGCCTTGTCCATCAATTGTTATTGATTTTGAAATATCTATTCCATCAGTTGAACCTGAAACATAACAATAATCTCTTGTAAGAGTTATTATGCTATCTTTTTTAGCGCCACTAATTTTTTTAGATAAATCTTCAAAAGAACCATCATTTAATAAGGAGTTATTAATACTGACTGAAAGAGATTTTTCCTGGTATTTATTATCACCAGAATATTTTATAGATAAAATGTTGTTATTTCCATCCAAACCTAATAATTTTATCGAATTAGTTTTTGAAAGGTCAATAATATGTTCTTTATTATTAATTTTTATAGAAATGGAACCCGTTGCATCATTAGGAAGTATAACACTAATAATATAACTATTATCTGAAGTATCTCCTTCTGAAATTATTTCAAAATAAGGATTTAATTTATTTTCACTGGAATGTGCGGTAAACATTTTAATACAAGCCACAACACCGTTTGAATAGAAATCATTCCATTTATTATTTTTCCAATAATATGAAAGTCCTTCTTTTGTAAATAAATTTGTACTCCAAGAGTTAGAACAACATGGTATTTTACCAGAACTGCTTTCAAGATTAGTACAATCAAAGATCACCTCAACAATATCATTTTCATTTAAATAAATTAAACTATCTAAATTAATTGTATAATATCCCTCATTTGTTTTACCAGTTTTAGTTGTCTTTAAAATATTATTAACATAAATGCTGACTTTATAATCGCATTTATCAAGGAAGTATGTGGAAACTGCAGCCAGATATTCATTGCCCTCAACGGTGAAAACGTTCTTATAATGTGCCTCATCTGAATAAGTATTCCAAGATGAAGTTCTTTGTATTTCCCATTGATAAACACGATCTAATTTGATAGTATCATTAAAAATAAATGTATATGACTCAGTTTTATTTACTTTTGCAAACATATTGTCATAGTAAGAGACATAAAAGTATCCTGCATCTCCCCAATCTGGTCCCCAACTATTTCTAACTATCCAAGCACCATCACCGGAAGGAGTGTTTTTAAAATTATCTCTACTATAGTTGTCATCCCATCCTACAATACAAACGGCATGATTTGTAGAATGTGATCCAGAATAGTAATATGAAACTGAATTCTTTAAATATGAGCTACTATAATACATACTTGTACTTACAGCACCATATTTTAAAATTGCATTTTTTATTCCATCATTATCAGTATAATCGTTCCTTTTAAGGAATAAAATATTTTGAACATGAAAAATACTGCTTAAAAGAGGGGATAAAAAGTCATCAATATAATAAGAGTCATCTTGTTCATTTATCGGACCTAACCAACTAGCTAGATAACCATAAGCCATTTCAGGATGTCCACCATCATTTACTGCAACCATATATCCATAATCTGAATAATAAGCCATGAGATTTTTTAAATTTGCTTCAGATAAATCAAAACTTAAATCAGATGCTTTTAAAATGCATGATTCTAATGCTGCCATAGCAGAAAATGCCCAGCAATTACCTTCAAGTCCCTGATCTTTTACTGGAGTTAAAAAACCATCATCATCCAAATTATAATAAGCAGGCAAAACAGCATAATTTGTATCCTGATACCTGAACTGATAATAATCATAACTATTGATAGTTAAATTATCATTAATTGTTTCATAATAATCAGCCTGTGGTGAGCCTACATTATTTTTGAAAATGTTGCCACTCATTATTTTACCTGTACTGGACATGATATAAATTGCACCTGCATTGGATGCATTATTATTCATAAATTGATTATCAGCAAGAGTGTTATTAGTTTGACTAATATATACTCCAGCACCCCTATTTGCATAATTATCTGAAAAAATTGTATCATATAAACTTACAGATTTATATTTTGCAAAAATAGCACCACCATCATAATGAGCGCCATTGTTTATAAATTTACTGTGAGATATATTGAAGCTTGAACTCAATGAAGATATTGCACCACCAAATTCAGAATAACAGTCAGTTATCTCCAAATATTCAGCATTTAAATTTGAGTTTAAAAGCATTATAGCTCCACCAGACTCATATTGAGCCAAACCTTTGGTGAAACTAGTTCTAAGCAAGTTAACATTACATTTTCCAGCAGTTATTAAACTGCCACCCAAAATCTCAGCAACATTATTGTTAAAGTTTGAATCAACAATACTGCAATTAGAATTTTTACCTAAAAAAACTGCCCCACCCGCCAAAGCAGAACAGTTAACAAAATTAGAATTAATAATAGTGGAATTTAAATTTGAATTAACATAAACAGCTCCACCATAACCATCCTTATAATTACCATTGACAAAATTAATGTTTTTTAGAACAACATTATTGGCCGAAATATAAAATATTCTTGATATGTTATTTCCATCCAAAGTATGTCCCTGCCCATCAATAGTTATTGATTTTGAAATAGATATTCCCCTACTGGAAGTCCAGGTTGTTTTATAATCTTTTATAAGGCTTAAAGTTCCACCATCACTAATATTACTTATTTCAGATTCCAAATCTCCAAAAGTACCTACATCTAAAGTATTTTCATTTTCTTCAATGATTATTTGATTATCATCAATGCTAGCAATATCCTCATTGACATCTTCTAAGGCTAAATTATCATTTGCACTAACTGCCGAAACAGTTAAAAGAGTAAAAATGATTATTGCCACCATTAAAATTTTTTTATTCGGCAAAATGTTTTCCTCCAGAAAATAATTATAAATTGATATCTATTTATGTACAACTTAGATATTAATATTTGTGGTAAAAAAAAGATTAAGAATAATTCTGAAATTAGTTTAAAAAAAAGTAAAATGGTAATGAATTGTATAAAATCATCTATTATTATCGCTAAAGAAACTTATGCATGGATTACATTTACATAATATAGTAATCACTTAAAATTTCTAAAAAAATAAAATAAAAGAATATTTAAAAATGTAAATAAATACTAATTTTTATATAAATATTGAAATCGTTCTATAAATAGCTGAATTTATAAACACAATCCAGTCTGATAACGTCACTTTCAAAAATCAGCCATCCGTCATCAGTTATGAGAAAATCATCATCATTTTTAATAATGATGCTTTCACCATTGCCAAAGAATAATTCCAAAGTCTTTTTATCGCTTGCAGTGAATTTTAATGTTTCAATTAAAGTATCTGTCATTTTATCACCATTTAATTATTTATTTTAAATATTACTAAAAGATTAATATCATAATTTGAAGTTTTCATGAATTACTTCAATTTCAATTTTTCAATACTCATTTTCTTATTTTCCAAATATATCTGATTTATTTTGTCTGCAGGAAGCATGATGGCCTGTATGTTTTTCAAATCTAAATCATACAATATTTCAAGCTCCACATAACCTCTATTTTCAATTTCCCCACCATATTTTGGAAACAGGAATGCATTTTTTACAGCCTTAAATTGATGCTTTTCAATGAATTCCCTAAAAGCAAGTTCATAGAGATACTGTTTTGTTATACTTTCAAGACCCGGTTGGCCTGAAAGTTCACCCTCGCCAAAGCTTAGATTGTAGTATTTTGCATCCAAAATGATAAATTCATCCCTAAAAAAGGTTACTGTATCAGGTATGAACGTTCCATTCGCCTTTATTGGAGTAACACATTTATAATACCATTTCGGTTTTTTGATTATCTCTATCAGTTTCCTGTTTGGTGAGAATTTCGAATCCACGGGTGCTGGAAGATTTAAATCCCCAAGTTTTTTATGCAGTTTATCACCAAAGACTTTAGCACACATTTCCTCCCATATTTCATGATATGCGGATGTCCCGTATAATGTAAGGTAATTTTCATTTGTATGGGCGTTTCTGTTTGAAAGATATGAATGCATTGACTGCAATAGCTTGATTTTATGGGTGTTGAACTCAACATTCAGTTCCTTTTCAAGTTTATTTAAAATGAACTCAGCTTTTCCAAAATCATCGAGATTTTTATCTGAAAGTTCAACTGGTGTTAAATCAAACAGTTCAAGTAAACCGGCTTTTTCAAGATAATGAGAACATTCTGTTATGATATATTCATGTAACATTCTGAAATAGTCAAAGAGATCATTTATTTTGTATTTGGTTTGAAGTTCAACATAATACGGTTTGTTATTTTTCAGGATAGCTACATTGTCATTTACCGTACGGTTCCAGTCAATTTCACCGTTTCCGTTGGTTTGGAAAATATTTTGAATGTTGGTGTAAACCCCGTTTTCAAAATAGTCCTCCATAAAAAAGAGCATCATTGATAAACGATTATATGAAATGTCTTCAAGCACATCGTTTTCATAGGAAAAATCATCTTTGGATTTGTTGTATTTTTTAATTACTCGAATTACTTGTTTAAAATCACCTTTGATGTTGGCTTTAGACGTGATGTATTTCGGATAGACATTTATGATGAGATCTTCAATTATGATTACTCCAACATAGTCAAACTGATAGACACCGTCACTAAATTTGACAATGTCAAACTTTAAAAGCTTATCCAATACATTTTCGTCATTTTGAAGGATTTCAAGGATATTTCCTCTTGAGTAATATTCAAGTTCCCTGATATAAACGTTTTTCACTATTCATCATCACCTTCAGTGATAAAATTCTCTCGTATTGAATCTGTAAATATATCTATTCCGTTTTTGTCAAACTCCTCACAGATTTCAGAGTATGTTAGGTTTCTTTGTTTGCCTACACCTGAAAAGAGTTCGTTTCTTTTTGACCTTGCTGCATCTTCAAACAGATACATGATAATTTTGTTTTTGAATATATCCTTAAAGACTTCAGTTGGTATTTCTTTGTTGTGATATTCATTAAATGCAAAGAACGGTCCGATAAGTTTATCCTCATTGATTTTGTATGATAATAATTCATCGTTTATTGCTTTTCTAAGGTCGTTCCAAGAGATGCTTTTCTCATTAATTACTGAATAAGTATCTTCAATTAAATCTTCATTATGATTGATGCTGAAATATTTGAAATCCCATCTTCTTTTAAATGCAGTATCCATCGGGAAAACACCCTGATCTGCTGAGTTCATTGTCGCCCAGATAAATAGATTTTGCGGTAAAATAATCTTATCCCTATTGAGATAAGTTTTCATATCTTCTGTAGCATCAATCGGATAGACTGACACATTATTCTCCCTGTCCAAAATCTGGAAAACATCACCAAAAACTGCTGCAACATTAGCACGATTTATTTCTTCAATTATTAAAATAAATGGCTGTGAAGGTTTGTCCAATGCCTTTTTAAGGATTCTCATAAATGGTCCTGGAACATACCTGTATGTAATGTCACTGCCTTCAGGAACAGGTTTATATGTTCCAACAAAATTTGCATAGGAATAATCCGGATGGAAAGTTACCCTTTCATAGTTATCCTCATAGCTTTTCAATAGACTATCCTTATCCCTGTTGAGATTGTATGATTTTCCGGTTCCGGGAGCTCCAAAGTATATCACGTTTCTTTTTTCAACCCATTCACGTGGTTTTTCTTCGCAGTCTTCTAACTCAACAAGTTCACCCTCACTAATCTGATCCCATATGCTTCTTGATTTGAAAAACAGTCTTGCTACATGTTCATCAAACAATGAATACAACTTTATATTGGCCTTATCTGCCAGTTGTCTGAACTGTCCGTCATTAGCATAATAACCATCCAAAGGGTTGATGCGGAATTTTAAAAGGAAATCCTTTTTCATAGCATCGCCATGAATTTCCTGAAACTTATCTGGAAATATTAATACATAATACTTGTGAATCCAGCTGCTTGTGGGCTTTACAATACACTCCTTAAAAATATTGTTCAAATCAATTTCAAGCTGAATATAATCACTGATTGAGTTTAAATCAGCCTTTTCAATATGCTTTGCACCATTTACAATCGCATCCCTAATCTTTGTACCTATTTCAACAGCTTCACTTACACTTAAAGTCTTCTGCTTTTGGGAAGAACCCGTTGTCCATTTATGATTCTTATTTGCTTTAAACAGAGAGTATTTAAATGCAGAACCTCCACCAATTCCACCCCTCATGAATTCAGATGAAAACTCAAGGTTGTAACATAAAGTAGTCTTGTCACTGTCATGCAGAAAGATTTTATTGATTATATCCTCGCCTTCAAGACCTTCAAGAATTTCCGGTGAAAACTGCTCTTTGAATCTGATGAAAACTTCCTCAACATCATTTTGTCTAAATTCACCCAAATCGTTTTCATCAAGATAATTTCTGATTACACAAGCAGACCTTTTAACTGATGCATTATTGTTATTACAGACACTTAAAATTTCATCTTTAGCATCATCTTTAATATTATACACAGTAACATTTGCTCCAAGGGCATTTTGAGTTGATTTTTTTAGCGAATCCCTCTGGATTTGACCTAACCATTCAACATCCCTAACATCAAAATAATTGTCATTAGCAGAATCCATTTTGGTAATTATATTTGATCTGTAGTAATCAGAAGTAATTCTACCAATGAAATATGTTCTAGTCAGACTGTTGGCTGTAACGACATAATCACCAACACTAATATATCTTAAAAAACGAATAACCTGATTAAGAGAACGGGTATTTTTATATTTATTTTTAAACATCTGAGCTATTTCATCATCAGACTTGTCAGATAAATCACCCAAATTCCAGCCAATAGCTACAATGCTGTTTTGTATAAACTCATCAATCAAAAATGAATTTGCACCTGCTCTAACCATCCACATCTTTGTCATATTATCACCCATCTTACTTTATAGGCCAGTAAATCTTTTTAAGAGGAATTAAACTTCTAGCATCACCATCGAAATTATCATAATATTGTAAAATAAATTTAACTAATGAATCCAAATCCATCAATATTATTGGAATTTCAGACCTTTCAGCTTCATATTTTGCATCAGTTGTAAAACCACCAGTTGAAACATATATTCCCTTATTGTTCTTTTTTAATGCTCCTTTAAATGATCTGATGTCCGGTGAAGACATTGATGTGTTTCTATGTTTTACCTCAACAAGGATTACAGGATCTTCAAGACCCAATCCATCAGGAGAAGCAATAATGTCTTTTCCCCTGTCAGAACCTGGAGATGAAACAATTGTCTTATAACCCATTGCTCTTAAAAGACCAGCCACCAATTCTTGCATTTCATCCCAATCAAGAGAGTTGACAATATCTTTAATGAATTCCTTTGATTTGTCCTCGATTTCATCCATCAATATAGATACTTCATCATCACCTTCTGATTCATCAGAGCCTTCTGGTGTAACTGTCACACCATTGAAAACATTTAAGATATCCTTTTGTGCATCTTCGTTAATGGAGAATAAAGTGGAAATTGCACCTAAAGTGTTTTTTGTTGAAACTTTAAGCTTATCTCTTGAAATTTCACCTAACCATTCAACATGCCTTACATCCGAAAAATCCCCTTCATCCAAATTTTTGGAAATAATATCTGAAAAGATATAATCAGATGTTATCTTTCCCAATAGATACTGTCGAGTAGACGGATTATATGATAGGACATAATCATTTGTTTTAATATCAAAACGGAATTTTGACTCCTGGGAAATGATTTTGGCATTTTGATTTTTAGTATTATTTGGATATAGCTTATTAACTAAAACTTCAATATCATTACGAGATTTATCTGATAAATCTCCAAGACCCCAACCAATAGCTACAATATTTTTATCCTTAAATTCATCAATTAAAAATGCATCTTTTCCAGCTCGAACCATCCACATATCTGTCAATTCACTCACCAATTGTGTTAATCTTGTTAAAATATTTGTAAAAACTAAGTTAAAACTATTATTGTTTAAATGCATATAATTTATTTGTAAGAAGTTAGATAACTATTAACTAAGAGTGATTAAAATGCAATTATCAGATGAACTATTAACACAAATCAGTTACGTGAAAATATCAAAATACCGAACAAAAGTTATGAAAACCTTAGAAGGTGATGTAAAAATTCCTTCACAAATTGCTAGAGATTCAGATATACTTCAAAACCATATTTCATCAACATTACAGCAGTTAAGGGAGCATGAACTGGTTGAATGTATTAATCCTGAAGTTAGAAAAGGCAGACTGTACAGGCTGACTGATGTTGGTGAAGATGTGGTTAAGAATTTAGACTAGTTTTTGTCTCTTTTGACTTGTAGGAATCATCACCAAATGAATTAAATCGCTTATTTATATTTCTTTACATGTAAAAGAAAATAAAAGCAATAATAAATATTACTTTTGCTTATGAAAACCAGTTTCTTTTGAAGAGTTATATGCGTGAGATATATTTTTTGAAGTTTATTCTTCATCACCCATTTCGTTTCCTTTTGAAGATCATGAAACTGCATTTCCTTGTATAATCTTTCGAACTTACCTGTTTCAATGAGATATGCTGAAACTTCAAGAGCCTCTCAATAGTATATCTGGGCTCTTTGATAATTTGCTTTTGCACTCATCCATGTAGGCTGATGTATTATTGACATTAGCCTTAAAAAAATTCTCTAAAATATTTCCATATACTAAATCATCTAACATACTAGTATAGAACTCAAATATTATTTCTGATGTATATTGGATTAAATATTTCTTTTAATCTTTCTGATATTGATTTAACTTTATTAAATAGTTCATTATTTGTCATGTGTCTCTTTCAAAGTTATTTAATTTGAATTTTGTAAATTTATATGGGGTTTGTCAATAATTGCCTAATTTCTTAATTTTTCTTATTTTTCTAATTTTCATGGTCATTTCATCTTTATTTCATTTAATTCTCATTATTATTGCTCATTTTTTATTTTTACGAAATTTTTATTTTTCATGATTTTTCGCTATTTTTTTCATCTGAAA
>JAFRKG010000189.1 GCA_017431845.1 Methanosphaera sp.
CCAGAGTTATCCCAGTCCATAGGGTAAGTTATCCACGTGTTACTGAGCCGTACGCCATGAATCTAAATTCATTCGACTTGCATGGCTTAATCGAATCCCAATAGCAGTAGCTTCCGCCAGGATCAAACGGATTTACACACAATGTAAATCAATCAGTTCTAGCAGAAAAAATTACACACTGTTTCTATAGAAGTATAAGTAAACAAAATAAAGGATAATTAATTAATAATTAGCGTTTATATGACAATAAATGTCATACACCACAAATGATTAAAATAATCATTCTACACTTCGCGTTAACATACATCAAACTAAATCACCACAAGTGGCTTTATTTTAGCTCTCATTATCATCATTATTGCTACAATTGGAAATATACACTTTCATAACTGAAAACATATTGATGTTTTTGTTCAAGTGTTACGCTTTTTTGTAGCACATACTATTGTCACTGTATCTTATATCTCAAGTTAATTAGAAAATATTGCATATCTTGTTTAAAAAAATATATGAAGAATATTATTCTAAAATATCTTCAACTGTTTTGACTTTTGCATCTAATGTACGATTATCCATATCTCTTCTATCATCAACTTTTATTACTGTATATACTCTGTCTGTTCCTGCTTTAAATACTGCTTCTTGAGCTTTTGTAATTGCTGCATATAACTCTTCTAAAGTTTCTGCCTCTATCTGAGTACTCATTCCTGTTAATTGATATGTTAATCCTGATTTTTTAATTTCTTGAACTGCATTTTTAACATATTCTTTACATTCTGTGTCTTGTGTTCCTACCGGTACAATAGCAAAGTCTGCTGTTATCATTATTTTTCACCTTTATTAGTTTTTGTATAATTTTCCATATTTTGTTATTTTTTCTTCATTCATATTATATAATTCATCTATTAGGTATGTTCTGAATGATCCAGATCCTTGTTTGTTGTGTTGAACTGTTTTATATGCTAGTTCTCCTGCTATTGTCATGGATAATGTTCCGATTAATGCTGCTTCTAATGGTGTTGTAACTGCTGTGAATGCTCCTACTATACAGGTTAGCATGCATCCGCTTCCTGTTATTTTTGACATTATTTGTTCACCATTGTCTATGAGGTATGTGTTTGTTCCATCGGTGATTATGTCTATTTTTCCTGATACTGCTATTGTTGTGTTTAGTTTTTTGGCTATTTGTTTTATTATTTCTGCATTTGTTTTTATATTGTCTTCTGTGATTATGTCTGTTTCGGCTACGTCTACTCCTTTGGCTGTTGTTGTTTCTTGGAGTATGTTGTATAGTTTTCCTATTGCTTTTATTTCTGACATGTTTCCTCGTATTACTGTTATGTTTGTGTGGTCTATGATTTCTTTTGTGAAGTCATTTCTTAGTTTTGATACTCCTACTGCTACTGGGTCTAGTGTGAGGGGTGTTCCTGTTTTTTTGCATTCTTGTGCTGCTTTTTTCATTGCATCTATTTGGTTGTCTAGTAGTGTTCCTATGTTGATTATTGTTGATCCTGCTATGTTTACGAATTCGGTTATTTCTGGTTCTTCGTTTGCCATTGCGGGTGATCCGCCTATTGCTAGTACTGCGTTTGCACAATCGTTTATTGTTACGTAGTTTGTTATGCAGTGTGTTAGTGGACAGTTGTTACGTAGTTGTTCTATGATTTTGCTTGTTTCTTTTAGTTTTTGTTTATCTATTTTTTTCATATTTTTTTCTTCCATTTTATTGTTTTATGAGTATGTCTGTTTTTATTGTTTATTTTTTATTATAGTATTGGACATTAAATTTGATACTTATATTTGGTATATTTTTCTAGCCATTTTATGAAGTATGAAGTGTTGTTTATTATTTTTTTATAGGCTTTGTATATTGTTTTTTGTAGTTGTTTTTGTGTTTTGATTATATGATAACTTATTTCTCTTTTTATTGATCTCCAAACTTGTTCTATTGGATTATATTGTGGAGAATATTTTGGTAAAAATCTTAAATCTATGTTTAATGATTTAGCAACTTCCAATGTTATATATGATGAGTGTATTCTACAGTTATCTAAAACCATAATTATGGGCATTATTTCACTTAAAGATTCTTTAAGGTCTTTATCCGTATTGATAAGACCAGCTAATCTCATTGCGCGCATATTTCGTATTGTTAATTTATTTTTGACATTAATTCTTTTTTTATAACTTTTTAGTTTTCTTTCAATTTGTTTGGTTGTAGGTTCTTTTCCTTTCGTTATTTTTATATAATTCACATAATTTTATATAAATTCTTCTAAATGTTCTTTTTGATTTCTTTTTTTCAATTCAGATATAACATTTTATTCTGAATGATATTTATCATCTATTATGTTAATTATTTTGGAAATAGTGTGTGGATTTTCTGTATTTGCTATTCTAACTCGTAATAAAAACTGTAAAAAGTAATATGTTACGGATCTTTTAGGAAAATAAGCAACAGATTGACCATTTACTGATTGAAATCCCATGATTGATGTTGTGATTCTTTCTCTTGTTTTGTATCGTATGTTTTTAGTTCCTAATGGATAATATATTCTCATTTTATTTTCATCTATACTGTTATGAGATTCATCCTGAAAACCAAAA
>JAFRKG010000190.1 GCA_017431845.1 Methanosphaera sp.
ACATATGACATAATATCATCAAAAGTTTCAGCACTATATAATAGGGAAAGATTTGCTCTCATTGAAATATTATATGATAATGAACGAAAAAATCAGGTACAAATAATCAAAAAAGAACCATTATATTCACGTGAATTAAATGCATTATTATTAGAACATTATAATATTAATATATCTCCACAAATGTTAGGTCAACACTTAAAACAATTAGAAAATGCAGATTTAGTAGAAGAAAAAGAAATTAGAAAAGAAATACCTAACAAAGTTGGTTCAAGAATTGTGAAAGCATATAAAATTAACACAGCAGCGTTTAAAGATTTATTCTTAGATATTGATCTTTTCAGGCAAGAACTATTATCCTTATTTGAAATATATGAAAAACACCAAAAAAATACCAGTACCCAAAAGTGTACTTTAACTATCTTAAATGGCCCGGATAAAGGTAAAACATTTAAAATAAGTAAAGAAGACTTAATCCTGGTAGGACGAAAAGAAAACAATTACGTTGATGATAAAAATTCTATGATATTACTAGATGAAGGTTATTGTAAAGTGTCAAGTATAACTAAACCACACCTAAAACTTTATTACCATGAAGATAAATGGACTATAGAAGATACAAATAGTGAATACGGAACATATATTGATGATAAAACAGTACCAAAAAACATGAAAACAACATTAAAGAAGAACTGCTTTTTAAGATTAGCTAGGGGAACAGGAGGAATAGTGTTTTATTGTTCATATTAAAATAAACAAAGAAGGAATGGGATTAGTTATAATCCATCCCTATCCATATTAGCAAGTTTTAGATATGAATCATTAGAATCAAGATTTCCATTAACATACAATAAAGCTAACATTTGTGTGAAAGATTCATCTACAGAGGATTGATAAACTTTTCCATGACCCGGAACTTGAACCAAGGGAGTAACAGCAGGTGTACCCTTAAGATTTAATTCATCTTCAATTGCCCCATCATAAGTAATACCAGCTACCAGATAAGTTAATTGTTTATCTAACGATAATGATGACATATCCGTTGCTAACTGGTAACTAGCATATGTAGGTACTTGTGTACACATAATAGTTGTTTGTCCGGGATCTTTTCCAACTTGTGTTTCATGAAAATCACCAACAGCACTTGCATGATTATTAAAAGCAAATTGAACTACATTATATGATATTGTACCGGGCCTATCAGCTTCCTGGTTAAGATTAACTCCATTTGTAAGCTTAGTATTCTTACTTAAAGCATCAGGTGAAGTAAACGGTAAAACATATACAGTTCCTTTAATCTTCCTACCATCCAAATAATTTATAATCTTCATCGCAGCAACACTTGGATTCAATTGATCACCATGCACACCCGCAGTAATCACTGATACAGGGCCTTTACCATCTCCAATCTTATATATTGGCACTCCACTCTGTGCCTGAGCTAAAACTTTTTCTGATATCTCAGATTGGGGCATGTTTTTAGCTAGTTCACTATTCTCCAATACATTAGCTCCATCATTAGTCAAGCTTATGATTTCTACAGGTGACGTATCAAAGTAAATAATATATGCTGACACTCCACCTATAGCCACCAAAAATACAATGATAATTAATCCAACAAGTAATAATGGATTAAATGACCTTTTAGGAGAAATATTATCATCTATGAAAACATTACCTCCACAGTTTCTACAAAAATGGGCATTATTATCATTTTCAACCCCACAATTTTTACACTTCATATATAAACTTATTTAAACTATTATATTTAAAAGTAATAATTAGGCAAAAATTTAAACATTTATACATAAAATGGAGGAGGTAAAGTGAAAAAAGCATATTTAATAATATTCTTATTAGTAACTTTATTACTGACAGGCTGTGTATTTGCATCAAACGATACAAGCCTAAAAGTTTCAGCCAATAAGAATACTGTTAAAATGGGAGATACAGTGAAATTCACAGCAACAAAAAATATTCAAGATAACGATGCAGTAGTCTTTAAAGTAAATGGTAAAACAATAACTAACAATAAAAACCAATCCAAAATAAAACCCACAAACAAGAAAGCATCAATCACTTACACAATACCTGATGGTTTCAGAGCAGGACAAGCACAGATAACAGCAGTAACTAATATTAATAATAAAAGAAAAGAATCAAACACATACATTAACATCGAAAAGATGAACACCAGATTCACAAATATAACAATTAAACGTAGCCTAAACTCGTATAATGTCTACTCAGTACTACTAGATGATAATAATCATACAATGAGTGGTTCTGCTAAGGTAGCAATTAAAGTAAACGGCAAAACACTACATAAAAACAATCAAACACAATACTTCAAAGCAAAAAATGGTGTGCTCAATGCAACATTTAAACTAGATGAAAGTTTCCAGAAACGAAACATAACAGTCACACTAGTAACCGGAGACACATACTCATATATTGGAACAAGACATGAAATTAAAAATCTATTAGATGGATCTGTCGAAGTAAAAAGAATGAACACTAATTTCATAAACACAAGCATCAAACGAAACAATACCAAAGTAAGCATATACTCATTACTAGTTGATAACAATAATTATACAGTGAAAGATACAAGTAAAATAGCAGTTAAAGTAAACGGTAAAACATTACAAAAAAACAATCAAACACAATACTTCTATGCAGTAAATGGAGTGTTAAATGTAAGCTTTGAAATTAATAAAAAATTAAGTGACAAAGATATAGACTTTACACTAGTAACAGGGGACACTTACTCCTATATTGGGGTGCGCAAAAACTTCACAAGCAATATTATCAGAAATACGCAAATGAATATATCATCAAACATAGCATTACCATACAATAATATTACAATCCCAGTACTAGTATTATATAATAATAAAACAGTTAATGATGGAAATATAAGTGTTTACCTGGGAAACAAACTCATAAAAACATCAGAGTATAATGCTAAGCATAAATACATAAAATTAGACTCATTAGACATGGGTACATACACACTTAAAATAGTATATAATTCCCCTAATTACAAGTCATCCCATAAGACAATAAAAGTTAACATTAGAAACAATATTAAAACCAGAACAACAAAGGTAGCCTCAGTATTTGTAAGATTATACACACCAGTAAACAGTACTGATGTAAATAAATGGATAAAATCAGGCATAACTGATGTATATGTACAGGCAAGTCAATTAAAGAACGATACCGAAAATCTTAGAAAGGTTATAGGCCTAACAAAGAATACAAATATTAAGGTACATGCATGGTTAAGAGTATTTAACGAAGACGGCACATGGATACATACAAAAACTCAGCAAACAAAGATAAAAAACTATGTAAACTATGTGATAAAAATTAATGGTGTAGAAGGAGTAGTTCTGGATTATATACGTTATAGTGGAACAAATCCTGGCACAGTTAACGTATCATTAATAACTAACTTTGTAAGGGATGTAAGAAATATAATAAAATCTTATAATCAGGGACTGGAATTATCAGCATGCGTATTCCCTGAAATGGCAGGAACTAAAAAGTATTATGGACAAGATTATGCTGCACTTAGTGACTATTTGGATTTCATAATGCCAATGGCTTACAAATATTCATATAAACAGGATACTAATTGGCTAAAAAAAGTAACAGAATATGTTGCTACAAGATGTACTAATGCAAAAGAAGTAACAATCATTCAAACATATGTTGATGAAGGATTAAAACAATTATTATCAGTTAATGAATTAACAACTGATATTAAAGCTATCATGGATAGTGGTTCATATGGTTACGCCCTTTTTTATAAGAAGGGTATAAAGGAATATCCTAAGATATTCTAAAACCAAACTCTTTTTTTTGATTATTATATTAATTTAAAAATATAAACATATTATTACCTAATTATTTGGAGGATTAAATAATTGGCGGACGATAGTATTATAGGAGGAATATGTTTATGTTGTTGTCTATTAATTATCATATTCTTTGTCATAGGTGCTATTACTGACGATAACAGTAACAGTTCATCAGAAATTGTTGTAAACAATTCAGTACCTGAACCAGAGAAACTACCCATAATTAATATGACTAATATAACTTTTAAACCATCAAAAATAACCTTTGTATACTATGATCATAATACCAGTAAATTTAATGGATGTTATGGATTAAATTACACAGTACTGGCAGATGAAAATGGTAACAAGTACATGTTAGATCATGCAACAACAGACATACTCGGAGAAAAAACAAATTATACATTTAAATACACTGATGGGATAGGAATAGTCTTTGATAATAATACAGAAACAGAAATATACAACAATACAGGATTATATTATGTACATGAGTTACGTGATGATAACAATACCATCATTAAAAGTTTAGGAAACTTAACATTATATGATGATAGTCACCAACCGGACATAATACCGGATAAATGGACATTTGTATACACTGACCATAACAGTACAACCTATGAGGGTGATGAAGGCTTAAGTGAAGCTGTAACACATAATACCATAGGAAATCATGAAGAATTACACTTTGTCATAGTAAAAGATATAATCGGGTTAGCTTATGAATCAAACAAGAAGTTTGATTATAAGTATGGACTAAGTGGTATTAAAACCAATTACCTTGACTGGAAAGAGCCACCATACTATACTGCATGGGGTGAAGGTTTATGTTACCCTAATGGTACAAAAATTGTAACATTTGACATTAAAAGTAAAAATTTAGTACAAAAACAGAAAGACTTCATTACCAACTACTATAATCGTATTGATGATGTACGTCATCAACAAGAGATTGATGCAATGTATGATGCACAGGATGAGTACTATACTGATTATGTAAGACATAGTGAAAGTCAAAGAAGTAAACATGACCATAGTTATTTCTATGGAAGTAATGGTTTTGGAGTAATATATACTCCATAATCCCATCAAATCTTTTTTTTTTAAACTCCGAGTGTTGGCATAAATTCGTTTTTGTAATACTTTTTATGTGGATGAAACTTTTTTTTAGTATGATTGTTAAGTATGTATAGGAATATGAAATATATTACTTATCAAGACCCCCTTGATTACTTACCAGCTGCTCTTGGATTAAACTTATATACATTTTATTCTATAATTTATATTATCGAAGTCATAGAATTGTTATTTATGAAATTCTTTTCTTGATTTTCGGTTTTAAAGTTAATGGAGTGAAATAAGCAGTATTAATTATTATGATAGATGAAAATTGTATATATTTAACTCAAAGTACTCTTATTAGAGGTCTTTCTAAGAAACAATTCAATGTTTTAG
>JAFRKG010000191.1 GCA_017431845.1 Methanosphaera sp.
ACCATAGTAGGTGGAATATTCCTATTAATCAGTTTATTCTTTGTCCTAACCGGAACAAAAATACCATATTACCTAGATCCTGCATGGGTAACAATAATAATCTGTGGAATACCACTAGTATACCTAGCACTCACAAGATTAATATATGAACGATGGGTATCATCAGCATTACTAATAGTAATGGCAATGGTAGCATCGATATATATAGGTGAAATATTCGCAGCAGGAGAAGTATGTTTCATCATGGCACTAGGAGCACTCCTAGAAGAATACACAGTAGAAAGATCAAAACGAGGACTAACAGACCTAATCAACCTAAAACCTGAACAAGGAAGATTATTAATAACAGAAAACGGAAAAACAATAGAAAAACAAGTAAATGCAAAAGATATTCAAAAAGATGCACTACTCAGAGTTTTACCTGGAGAAAAAATACCAGTAGACGGAGTAATAATAAGCGGAGACACATCAGTAGACCAATCAGTAATGACTGGAGAATCATTACCATTAGATAAAACCACAGGTGATGAAGTATTCTCAGGAACACTAAACTTACACGGAGCAATAGACATCCGAGCAACAAATGTAGGAGCAGATTCATCACTCGAAAAACTCATAAGACTAGTTCAAGAAGCAGATGAAAAACAAGCACCAACACAGAGAATAGCAGACAAATGGGCAACATGGCTAGTACCAGTAGCATTAGCAATAGCAATAGTAACATACGCATTAACAGGAAACCTGGAAAGAGCAGTAACAATACTAGTAGTATTCTGTCCATGCGCATTAATACTAGCAACACCAACAGCAATCATGGCAGCAATCGGACAAGCAACCAAACAAGGAGTACTCATCAAATCAGGGGAAGCCTTAGAAATAATGGGAAATGTAGATACAATAACCTTCGATAAAACAGGAACACTCACCTATGGAAACCTAGAAGTATCAGATATCATACCATTAGTAAACGATGTATCACAAGAAAAACTACAAGAACTAGTAACAATATCCGAAATAAAATCAGAACATCCAATAGGTAAAGCAATAGTAACTCATGCAAAAGAAGCAGGAAAAACATATAATGATCCTGATAAATTTGAAATGGTACCAGGTAAAGGAGTAAAAATAGAATATAACAATTCCATAATATTGTCTGGAACAACAAGATTCATGGAAGACAATAAAATCACAGTAACCGATAACTGTATAAAAGAATTAGACCTGCTAAGAAACGAAGGTAAAGCATCAATAGTAGTAGCACAAGATGATAGAATTATTGGAATAGTAGGTTTATCAGATGTATTAAGAGAAAATGCTTCCAAAGTCGTAAGTACATTACATGACGACTTAGAAACAAACGTTGAATTATTAACTGGTGATAACCATAAAGCAGCAAATTACTTTGCATCAAAAGTAGGAATAACAGATATTCACTCCGAATTATTACCTGAAAATAAAGTAGAAATAATCGAACAATTAAAAGGCGAAAAAAAGAAAGTGTGCATGGTTGGTGATGGAGTAAATGATGCACCAGCACTAAAAACAGCAGATGTTAGTGTTGCTATGGGTGGAATTGGTAGTGACATAGCAATTGAAGCAGCTGACATAGCACTTCTCGGTGACGATATTGAAAAATTACCATATCTTAAAAAATTATCAAATTCAACATTATTCACAATACATTTAAGTATAACAATATCCATGATCATTAACGCTATAGCAATTATATGTTCTGTTCTAGGATTATTAAATCCGATTACAGGAGCTTTAGTGCATAATATAGGTTCTTGTGCAGTAGTAATGCTCGCAGCATCACTTTATGATAGGGACTTTTCTAAATATGTTATAACAGCATAAACAGTTTTAACCTCCATACATCCCTAATTATTTATAATTTTTTTGGATATTTTTTTGTAGAACAAATGATTAATAAAAATCTCAAATATAAACAATTTTTAGTATTTTGGATTTATTTTTACAAATTAAACAATTAATTATAAACAATGTTTAAAAATATTTTTAATAATATTATAGAATGTTTTTATATAAGTAATAAATAAAATATTAATTATTTAACTTTATGATTTATGTGATTATTCGGACTAAATGTTTAGTATTAGGGAATTATCATTATTTTTAATCATGATATATGTTGGGGAGATGAATTATGTCTATTGAAAATAAATATAATTCAGATATGGAAGATTTGGGTGAAGCATGCAAGGATTATAAACTACATTTAACTATATTATTTAGCATAATCGTTGCAGAATATATAGGAGTAATAGCATTAGACATTGCAGGAATAAATATAGTCCTTATGCCCTTATTATATTCATTAGTGCTAGCAATTGCATTTTACGTTTTTAAACCATTTAACTGGATTTCAGAGAATCAGGCGGATGAATCATCAGCTATTATGATGTTATTGGTTGGTCCTTTACTTGTTAAACTGGCTATATCAAGTGGTCAAAATTTAGCTATAATCTTTGACGTAGGTCTTGCTATTATACTAGAACAACTCGGAAACTTTGGAACAATATTTATAGGTTTACCAATAGCATTACTGCTTGGATTTAAACGAGAATCAATTGGTATGACCAGTTCTATTTGTCGTGAACCTCAAATGGCAGTAGTAATGGATAGGTATGGGTTTACCTCACCAGAAACAAGGGGCTTTTTCACAGTATTTTTGATAGGTACTGTTTTAGGAACACCCTTTATCAGTATAATGACCAGTATTCTAGCATATCTCGTTCCATTACATCCTTTTGCTTATGGTATGGCATGTGGTATCGGGAGTGCAAGTATGAATGCAGCGGCAGTTGCTTCATTATCTGCAGTATATCCAAATTTATCAGTACAATTGGAAGCATTTAGTGGTATGGCTAACTTAATAGCTATGGTTACTGGAATGTATGTTTATATATTTGCCGCTATTCCTTTAACAGAAAAGTTATATGATTTATTAGAACCAGTAATTGACAGTTTTATAAAAAATGAAGTTAATACAGAAAATGGGGATTAACATATGAATGCTAAATTATCAATTAATATGATACTGGAATGGATGGGAATTCTTTTAATATTTTCAGTAATGGCAGCTATAGGTAACTGGGTTGGTTTTCAGTATCCTTTTGTCGAATCATTAATTGGAATGTTTGTACTTTCTATAGTGTCTCTTCTAGGTTTAATAATTGAAAAATTATTACCATTTGATAGTATACCTGCTATTGTATATATTAGTTTATTGGGATTAGTGGTTGCCTTGCCTTGGTTTCCCTTATCTGGTCCCATTATTTATTATACGTCAAAAGTTGATTTAATTTCATTAACAACTATATTGCTTGCTTATGCAGGTGTAGCTATGGGTAAAGATTTGGGTAGTTTCAGAAAAGTTGGTGTGAGAGGAATTATTGTAACATTTGCAGTAATTTTTGGAACATATTTCCTTTCTGCACTAATTGCACATTATGCTTTATTATTCACAGGCGGAATTTAATTATTAATTTTTAATTCTTTTTAAAGTTATTTTATGGGTTTATTATGAAAAAACAGGAAAATAAGGGTATATTTGATTATAGGTTACATTTAACAATTTTGTTTGTTTCAGTAATTTCATTATATGTTGGTATCGTAAATATTAACTTATTTTATGGAATAAGAATAGTTATTCTGCCATTAATATTTTCTTTATTCTTAGCAATGATTTGTTATTTGTCAAAATCTTTTAAATGGATTGATAAAAAATCATCGGCTGTTTCTTCAATGTTGTTATTGCTGCTTATTGGTCCTTTAATTGCAAAGCTTGCTATTGCTAGTGGTCAAAATATTGAAATGTTAATTAGTGTGGGGCCTATATTGTTACTTGAGGAATTGGGTGATATTGGTACTATATTGTTTGGACTTCCTGTTGCATTATTGTTGGGTTTTAAGCGTGAAGCTATTGGTATGACCAGTTCTATTTGTCGTGAGCCTCAAATGGTTGTTCTTATAGATAAGTATGGTTTTGATTCTAGTGAGGTTAAAGGTTTTTTCACGGTTTACTTGATTGGTATTATTTTTGGAACATTGTTAATTAGTTTAATTGTTAATTTTCTGGTTTATGTTCTGCCATTACATCCTTATAGTTTTGCTCTTGCTTCAGGGATTGGGAGTACAAGTATGAGTGTTGCAGCAGTTTCATCTTTAACTGCTATTTATCCTTCATTAACTGATAAGTTGTTGGCATTTAGTGGTATATCAAACTTAATTTCAGTAGTGTTCAGTATATATGTCTACATGTTTATTTCATTACCATTAACTGAGTGGCTATATAATAAATTTGAACACTATTTTAATTAAAAAATAATACAACACTACTCAAATAATTTATCATATATTTTATTATTTTTTATCTTCAAAATTTTTTACAATAACACTTTTCAATAAATTAACAAATAAAAAAATTGTCATGATTTTTCATTAAAAATTTTATTAACTAACAAAAACATAGTAACAATTATGTAAAGAAACTTTTTAGGAGTAAAGAAAACATGAGTGATTTAATAATACAAAAATCAACAGATTTAATCGAAAAACTAAGACAAAAAAGTACACTAACCCACTGCATAACAAATGTAGTAACAGTCAAAGACTGTGCAAACGCAGTACTAGCCGTGGGCGGATCACCAATAATGGCAAATGCTCCTGAAGAAGCAGAAGAAATAACCAACATAGCAAGTTCACTAGTAATAAACATAGGAACATTAACAACAGAACAAATACAAACAATGAAAAAATCAGCAAAAACAGCAACCAAACAACAAAAACCATTCATACTAGACCCAGTAGGAGTCGGAATAAGTAAAATAAGAAATGAAACACCAATAGAAATAATAAAAGAATCAAAACCAACAATAATAAGAGGAAACCTATCAGAAATAAAGGCAATAGCAATGTTCTATGACATACTCGAAGAATGCACAACAGCCAAAGGAGTAGATGTAGCAGACACAGACATCATAAACGAAAAAACACTAAAAACCAATACACAAATAGTAAAAAACATAGCTGAAAAACTAAACACAACCATAGCAGTATCAGGACCAATAGACATAATATCCGATGGAAAAGAAGTATATGCAATAAACAATGGTGATGCAATGATGGCAAACATCACAGGAACAGGATGCATGCTAGGATGTATAATGGGAGCATACACAGCCGTAGGTGATGGACTTACAGCAGCAATAACAGCAACAACAGTAATGGCAATAGCAGGAGAACTAGCAGCACAAAAAGCAATGGAAACAAATACTGGAACAGGATCATTCGGAATATACTTAATCGATGAATTATCCAAAATAAACAAAGAAACATTCACAAAATATGCAAACATCCAAAAATTATAGGGTGAATAATATGAAAGAATATGGATTATATTTGGTAACAGACCAATTTGACCTAACAGAACAACAATTCTTACATGTAATAGAACAAGCAATAATAGGTGGAACATCCATCATACAAATACGTGAAAAAACCAGCACAACAAAAGACTTCTATGAACTAGCAAAAAAATGTAAAAAAATCACAGATAGTTATGACGTACCTCTAATAATAAATGACAGGATAGATGTAGCACAGGCTGTAGATGCTGCGGGAGTACATTTAGGTCAAGATGATATGCCATGTAGGATAGCAAGAAAAATATTAGGTCCGGACAAAACAATAGGAATAAGTGCATACACATACAAAGAAGCATTAAAAGCACAAAATGATGGTGCAGACTATCTTGGGGTAGGAGCTATAAAGGCAACATCAACCAAGAAAGATGCAAACATAGCTACACCCGAAGAATTAATTAAAATCAAGGAAAAAATTGAAATTCCAACGGTTGCAATAGGTGGAGTAGACAAGTCCAATGCACATAAATTAGTTACTGAGTATGGTTTTGATGGAATAGCTGTTGTGTCTGCAATAATGAAGAGTAACAATCCTCGTAAAGCGTCAATAAAACTTGTGAATGAGTTAAATAGATAACTTCAATGTTACTATTATTTTTTTAGAAGAATTATTGGAATGTATTATAATTTTTTCAATTGTAATATTTCGTTTCTTTTTATTTTTTTAGTAATTTTGTCCATTCTGGATGATTGTCAACAAATTCTTTTAGTATCAGTTCTAGTCCTATTGCAAATCCATTGTCTTCATCATACCAATTTTTTTCTTTTCTTGTATTGATGTATAATATGGAATATGCCTTCATTTTATAGTTTTCATACATTACTGCTTGTGGAGAATTTTGATTGTATTCTGTTGGATCTATTTCTAGTATGTAATCTAATTTTGTTGGGTATGGTTGGGGACTTTTTTGTAGTTCTTCTCTTATTTTTTGTGCGTATTGTCTGTTTATTCTTATTTTTCCGCTGAAATTTCCTGGTTGTTGTTCGTACCATTGGAGGTATTTTAGCATTTTTTCCTGTTCTTTTTCCAGTATTTTGTTAATTTCTTTTGTTGTTTTCAACGGTTTATCTCCTATTTGGTGATTGTATAAAAAAAGGGTTTTTTTGGGTGGGTGGTGATATTTTTTGGGTTATTCGTCGGTTATGATTATGTTTTTGTATTGTGGGAATTCTTCTATGAAGTCGAATATTTCTTTGTCTAGAAATTCTTCGTATCGGCCTATTGGGTCTGAGTCGGGGTTTGCGTATTTGAATTGTAGTTCGTTTCTTTTTGCGTAGCTTTTTTGTAGTCTTTCTTTTGTTTTTGGGTCGAAGTTGTTGAATTTTGTTGGTCTGTCGTGGTCATGTCCTATGTATGCTAATCCGATTGCATTGAATCTGTAGGGCATGATTGTTCCTGCGTTTAGTGCTACTTCGTACATTTCGAAGTATTTTTCTGTTATGTATTCATAGTTTAGGGTTACTTTTGATTCTTTTATGTGTTTATCTACTTCTTTTAGGTTGTTTATGTAGGTTATATCCCATTCTTTTTCGTTTATCATTTTGTTTTTCACTCTCTATTTTATCTTTCTTCACAATGTTATATATGTTTATTAATATAAATACATTGTTAAATAATCATTCACTTAAATTTTCATCAAAAAAAGTAAAATTTAATAAATTAAAAAAGATAATTTGAAAAGAAGATTTATTCAAATTAATCTTCAACATAAACAGTTAACTTATCTGACTTACTGCTAATTGATATAAATAAGTCTAGTAATGTGTTAGTCATACAACCTGTATTAATGATATGTATCTCAGTTTCTTCTTCCAGGTTTTCTAGAAATTCTTCTAGTTTTTCATAACTACCATCATAATCCTGTAATTCTAGCACGTCCTGCAGGTAGTACTTAGGATCTTTTCTAATTATTTTTCCATTAATTTCTATTAATTTCATGGCGTATCATTCATCACATATAAAGTATAAGAAGGTATTTTCTAATGATGCATCAAAGAATGTGTCTATGAGGTCTTGGTTTACATATTCACTATTTATCAGTTCTATTTCTGTTTCGACTCCAATTTCTGTCAGGCAATCATATAATGCATCAAGGTTTCTACCATAGTAATCTGGAAATTCCAGTATTTCTTTTAGGTAGTCATGTTTTTTTTCTTTAATTATTTTACCATCGAGGATTATGTGTTTCAATGTGTTGTCTCCTATATTTCTTTGAATGTTTCGTAATGGTCTTCTGTGTAGTAAACTTTGTAGTCCTGGGTGGAGTATACTATTCTTTTTGCTCCTCTGCTTGTTCCATTTGCATCTATGTCACATTCAATATATTTGCTTTCTATATGTGGTAGGATTCCTTGTCGGTTTGTGAACACATCTCCTCCTATGCTTTTTCCTGGAGCGTAACTTTTAAGTGGTCCTCCTTTCCATCCTAGGCTTTGTGCTTCTTTTTTGGTTATATAATTACTTGGTAGTTTATGGTATTGTTTTATGTATGCTGCTACCTCGTCGGCTGTTATGTATTCTCCACTTTCTATTACAGTTGTGTTATTTGTACTGTTTAGTGTGGTGTCTGTATTGTTTGAATCGGATAATGTTCCTGTTCCAAATAATCCTCCGAGGAGTGCTATTATTATAATTATTATAGCGGATATTATTTTATTATCCATTTTTTCCACCTCATTTTTTTTTTGGTTATGTGAAGGGTTTTCGGCATATCTTTTTGTGTATGTTGGATTTTGTGGGTAGGTGTGGCTTGTTGTGATAGTTTGTTATTTGGTGGGATGCTGTTTTTTTTGTTGGTATTATATTGCATTATTTTTTAGTGTTTTAGTATTTGTTGTGGTGTGTTTTTTTACTTTTTGTCTTTATGGAATATTGCGTGGCTGTTTAAAATTGTACTGATTAAACCAATGCCGTCAGTTTAAGAATTTTTCATGAAATTTTTTTAATTTCCTTTACAATTTGATATTTTTGACTATTTGTTTTAGAATGTTGGTTTGTTGTTTGATTTGAACTTTCT
>JAFRKG010000192.1 GCA_017431845.1 Methanosphaera sp.
CATTGACCAGAGGAAAAGAAATAAAATTCCACGGATCAGGACGAGAAGACATAGACGTACTAATGCTGGGAGAAGGAAGACCATTTGTAATAGAAGTAAAACACCCCTTCACTAGAAAAATAGATTTGGAAAACTTGAAAGAAACCGTGAATAAGAACAGTGAAGGAAAAATAGAAATAAACGACCTGAAATTTGTCGACAATACCCGACGTGGCACAATAAAAAACAGTTCAACTGAAAGTTACAAGGTATATTCGGCAATAGCATAATTTGAAAAATGAGTAACAAGCAACGACATCTTCGAAATAATGAAAATAGGAAAAATAGAACAACGAACACCACACAGAGTATCACATAGAAGAGCAGATCTGGTAAGAACAAGACAAATTTATAACCTGGAAATTGAACGAATAAACAGCAAAAAATTACGGCTGATAATTAATTGTCAGGGCGGACTATACATAAAAGAACTAATATCTGGTGATGAAGGACGAACAAAACCAAGCGTTAGTAGTATATGCAATAATAAAGCCGAATGTACACAATTAGACGTACTGAAAGTACACATACCTGAATAAAAAAATAATATTTTGAAGGATTAATATAAACCTTCAATTTTTATTAAACTTTAAACTTAGCAGACAACTTTGAAGCATTGAATGCCTTGGTAGCACTGCTAGTAATTAAGAGTTTATGATTGCCCTTTTTAAGAGCTTTTTTAAATGATAAACTTATTTTACCATTCTTTATTACCTTGTTTTTAAGCACTGCTTTTCCGTCTACTTTTACTGTTACTTTGACGTTTTTGTTTAGGAGTTTCTTGGTTGCATCTTTGATTGTTGCTTTTATTGTTGTTTTCTTGTTTTTGTATGTTATTTTTGTTTTCTTGATTGTTGGCGTGGTCTTGGTTACTTTGAATTTACTTGTTGCTGTTGCTTTGTTGTGGTATTTTGATGAGTATGTGGTTGTTGCTTTTATTGTTTGTGCGTCTGTTCCTCTTGGGACTGTGTATGTTACTGTTGCTTTGCCATTTTTGACATTGGCTTTTATTGATTTGCCGTTTACTTTAATGGTTATTGTGTCTGTTAAACCCGTCTTGGTGTTGGCATCAGTCAGTTTAACTGTGAATGTTACTTTTTGTCCTGCTTTGATACTTGTCTTGTCGGTTGTTAGTGTTAGTTTTGCTGTGCCTTTGTTTACTTTGATTAGTCCACTTTGTGTTAGTGTTGAAGTTTTGTAATTATTGTTTCCTGTGTATGTTACTTCTAGTTTTGGTGTTGTGGTTATCCAAGAGTTTGGTACAAGATATGTTATTTTTGTTGTTCCGCTTGTTACTTTGCTTTCGCCGATTTTTACACCATTTACCTTAAAGACCGCACTGCCTGTGTTTACTGGTTTATTGTTTTGGTCTTTTATTGTTGCTGTGATTGTAACTGTTTTTCCTATTGTTGCTGTTACTGGGTTTACTGTGATTTTTGTGCTTAGTTTTGTTGGCGTGTTTGTGGTGTTTGATGAGGATGTATTGTTTTTATTTGGATTGGAAGAACCATTAGTTGGATTTGTTGTATTGTTTGTTGTTGGTGTTGTGTTTATAACCAAATCCTCTTTAACTATTATGTTTAATGAATTTGTACTATAGGAGTATTTGTTACTTCCATAGAAAGTTACTGTAATGTTTTTTGTTCCAGTACTGTCACTTTTAAATACATAAGTACATATTCCATTTTCGTTTGTTTTTAATCTTTGAATAAACCCCTCGTTTACTTGTAGTATAATGTTCTGGTTTGGTATCGTATTTGATTGTTCATCCTTTAATGTTATGGTTATTGTGGTAGTGTTGGATAAGTATATTTCATTACTTGTTGCTGATAATTCTATCATAGATACGTTTGCAATAGCATTGTTTGATACTGTATTTTCGGTAAGATTTCTTAGATTTATTAATTCTGAAATATCATCGGATTTACCCATAATTGCATTGTCTTGTATAATTGAATATAGGGAATCTCCTTCTATTACATAGGCGTATTCATCTGTTTTAAAGCTATTTTCTTTTATCACTAGATTTTTTGTACCCTGAAGAAGTACAGCCCTTCCTTGAATACTGTTTATCACATTATTTGTAACTATTCCACCTTCCTCCATACCAAAAAGAAATATTCCAACTGTTCTCGGATCTATA
>JAFRKG010000193.1 GCA_017431845.1 Methanosphaera sp.
AAAATACAATTACTCAATATGAGTGAGAATTGTATTATGATGAAGAAAGGAAAATATTGAAATAAAATATTTCCCTCTGTAAAAAAACTATATTTGGGTTATTACTCATATTTCTCTCAATGCAAGGTTTTCTACAGAGCCGTAATAAAGTTATTGTTTTAAAAAAAGTTATATGTTATCAAAAAGAAAATATTTTTTTCTTAGTTTATAGTCTTTAGCTTTTCTATTTTCTTTTTGCATGTTTATATTATGTTTTTTAATAAGGAGTGGTTTTGAGTTATTGACTACTATAGAATATTTTTTTTATAATAGGTGATTTAATTATTCTTTTTTTTAACTATTATTATTATTCACGTGTTTAATAGTTTGAGTGATTTGTAGTCATTTATATTTTAACTCGGCTTTTGTTTGACTAATTGTTTTAGGTGTATAGGATATAATTTTTTTTAGGATAACCTAAATTTCTTAGTCAATTAAATGTTGTACTCCAAAGTATATAAAGGTTTTGGTAAACCTAAAAATTCATGTGTTATATCATACACATCATGAATCATCATCATAGTTTTCCTAGCAATATCCTTAACAATTTGAATATCAGTTATACTTCTCCTTTTCTATAATCAGGATTCAATCTCCTTATTTCTATAAGATATTCTCTGGTTAATCCGAAAAACAGAATAGTAATATCTGCTAGCAGATGAACGCAAATATTCTTCATCTTCTTTTTGACTTAAATTAGCAACATTAAAATTTCTCATAATCAAATTAAATCATTGATAATTCACCCATATTATGAAGTTATCAAAAACATTGTGCTGTTTTATTAATGGACGTAACTTATTATGTAGTTTTCCAAATTCTTCAGATCATTTCTTGTATCCTTATTCTTTGGTATAACTGGTGCTAATGTTACTTGTTCATAATTATCTATTTCAGGATCTGGTGATAATTCTAAAGTCAGTTCATTATTAGGATATACTTCCCTGATTAATGGAACTATTTCTATTAGAAAATCTATGAATTTTGTATTTCTATAAATGAAATCTAATAGTTCTTCTGGATTTACTAGTGTGTAATTTTTGTTTAATTGTTTTTCGAAGTTTTCAGTATATTCATTAATTGTTTTGTTTATTTCTTGTTTTTATTTCTTTTTCATTGTTTAATATATGTTGTATTATGTTGGCTTTTGTCGTTGTTTGATTTACCATTTTTTCATTCATTTTACTTTTACTATTGTATTATTTGTATGTTTTTTTGTAAATTGTTTGGAATTTTATGGTAATGGTGTACAATATTTCTAATAGTTTCCTAGCAGGTAATATACCAGCTGCTCAGCAGTACGGCCTGATGGGGAACCATGGTTCATAAGCCACTTGTTAGCTTCCCTTTCTAACTCCTCATCACTAAGGGTAATCTCAGGGTACCTTCGTGCAATAGTTTTAACAATATTAAAATACTCCTTAACGGTAGGCTTATAATAGCCAATACTCATACCAAAACGATCAACCAATGACAACTTCTCACGAATAGTATCAGAATGATATAATTCCTCACTGGATGAAGAATTAACCCTCTCGTTCCATGTTTCCTTAATAAGGTGTCTGCGATTACTGGTAGCATATATTAAAACATTATCTGGATTAGTTTCAAGACCGCCCTCTATCAAGGCCTTAAGATACTTGTATTCACTCTCGGACTCTTCAAATGACAAATCATCCATGTATATTATGAACTTATAGTTACGATTCTTAATTTCCTTAATAATCTTTGGCAAATACTTGGTTTCATGCTTATAAACTTCTATCATCCTCAAACCCTGTGGATAATACTGGTTTAATATTGCTTTAATGCTGGTTGACTTACCGGTACCTGCATCACCATACAATAACACATTATTGGCCTTTTTTCCCTTAACAAAACTTTCAGTATTATGAATCAGCTTCTTTTTCTGATGCTCATATCCTACCAGGTCATCAAGCACAACATCATCAAGGGAAGTTATAGGTATGAGAAAGTCCTGATTTTCATCATGAGATAATTGGAATGCCCTGTTTAATCCATATTTACCAACTCCATACTTCTTATAGAAGCTGGTGATAATGTCAAACATTTCATCTACACTTGTAACGCCTTCAATTGCCCTGCTTAATTCCTGGACTTTTAGGCTAACATCCTTGTTATATAATTGTTCCTTTTTAACTACGGCAGTATAGTTGGTTATGATACTGAAACAGTCTATGTCTAACAGGTTTTCTATTTCACTAAAATCGTAGTTGAAGAGTTCCAGGAATATTTCAAGGTCATGTTTTACCAGCTGGTTTACGCTTCCATCGTTTGGTCCAACTTTTTCACTTATTAGTGTGAATGGATTTTCTGTTGTTGCAATCAGGTATGCAAGGTAGTTGTGCCATAGGTTGTTGTTAAAACCGTATTTTGTGGCTAAGTTAAGTAAATGATTGATCTGGGTGTATATGTCACTTATAAGTTCGTCCTTGTTGGGGTTGTCGTTTTCAAATTTATTGAATAATCTTGATATTTCATTAAATATTGGTTCGTTTATGTTTTTATAAACTATCAGTCTCGATATTAAGTTATGCATTTTTCATCACTTTACAATTATTTATTATTTTACAAAAAAAAAAGAATGTTGGTGTGTGGTGGTGTTTATTCGAATTCTATAGTACTTGGAGGCTTATTGCTCAATGATAATGATACGTGTGTTATCTCGGGAACGTTTGCCGTAATTTCCTGTGACACTTTATGTAAAAATGGCCATGGAATATCAGGCACATTTGCTGTCATTGCATCAAATGATTGCACCATACGTATAACTACAAGGTATCCGAAGTCACGTTGATCTCCTTTTACTCCTGTTACTTTACTATCTGTTAACACTACAAAGTATTGCCATAAATCCTTATGTAATCCTTCCTCTTCAACGTGCTTGTTAAGTATTGCATTTGCTTCTCTGCATATTTCCAGTTTTTCCTTGGTAATGTCACCAAGTACTCTTACTGCAAGTCCTGGTCCTGGGAATGGTTGTCTGTGGACGATAGAGTCTGGTAATCCTAGTTCTGTTCCTACTTCTCTTACTTCGTCCTTGTATAATTCGCGTAGTGGCTCGATTATTTCTAGCACTAATCCGTCAGGCAGGGTTAGGTTGTGGTGGGATTTAATGTTTCCTTCACTTTCTATCCAGTCTGGTGCAATAGTTCCCTGTAATAAGTATTTTGCTCCTGACTTTTTAGCTTCTCTTTCAAACACTTCAATAAATTTATGTCCAATAATTTCTCTTTTCTTCTCGGGATCTGTTACTCCGGCGAGTGCTGCTATGAATTCATCCTCTGCGTTCACTAGTTTGAAGTTGATTTTGTCTTTGAACGTGTTTTCTACTTCTTCTGCTTCTCCTTTTCTTAGCAGGCCATGGTCTACGAAGATTGCTTCCAGTTGGTGGCCTATTGCCTCTGATGCGAGTGCTGTTGCCACGGAACTGTCTACTCCTCCGGATAATGCAATTATCACTTTTTCGTCTTGTACTTCATTCTTTATGTTTTCTATTGATTCTTCTATAAATTGTTTGGTGTCCATCATCATATTCTTACACTGCCCCTTTATTTTTTGCATATTTTGTAGAAGTTTTCAAATATTTCTCCACCTCTTGGTGTGTGCTGAACTTCTGGGTGGAATTGTATTCCATATATTTCCTTTTTTTTATGTTTCATTGCTTCGATAGCACATTTATCGGAACTTGCAATTACTTCAAATTCTTCTGGTAGTGTTATTACTTCATCCTTGTGGGATGCCCATACTTTCAGTGAGTCTCCTATTCCCTCGAATATACCTACTTCTTTTTCTATGTTTAAATCTATTTGTGCATAGCTTTCTATTTCTGCAGATTTTGTTTCTCCACCAAATACGTTTGCTATTACCTGGTGACCTAAACATATTCCTAGAATTGGCACGTTTATATGTTTTATGATATCTTCACAGTTACCTATCCTTTCTATTGAAGGTCCTCCTCCTAGGATGATTCCTTCAGGGTTCATTGCCTTTATGTCTTCAAGGCTTGTTTCGTTGGAAACTAGCTTGTTTTCTATTTTAAGGTAGGTTAATGTTCTGGATATCCTATGATTGTATTGTCCAAAATTATTAATAATAACTATGCTCATATTTAATTCCCGTTCGTATAATTTCATAAAATAAGTCTAATGAATAACATATTTATTAACTTGTTATATATTACTATCATCTATATATAATATTATGGAATTGGATAATATTATAATTATTGTATTCTCTTGTGTTATTTCACTTATTTTAACATCAATATTTTTCAGATTCCTGTTGCCACTTATTGTTTTTGTGGTGATAGCATACTTCATATACGAATTATTGATGAACTGGAATAATCATAGAAAATATCAATACTAAAAAATAGGGGTAAATTATATAATGTTTACGGTTAATCTTGAAGAGGACACGCTTTATGAGGTGCTGGTGTCCACAGGTACTGGTGATGACTTTAATATCCGAGCATTTGGTATGCGATTAGTGGATGGTAATATTGTTCTTAAACTCTATCCTAACCATACTCTTTCCAATATCAAAAAGACGGGCACTTTCACTGTGCATTTTACTACTGATGTCTCATTATTTACTGGTGCCGTTTTCGGGTTACTGGATGAGTCTTCCTTGAAACTCGTGGATGTTTCTATTGTATGTGAAGTTATAAGTATTGACTCATCACATGTCGAAGACAGTTATGGAAAAAATATTACTACAACAATACATGCAAAACCAGTAGAAATAATAAGAAACAGGGAGTCAATGCCAACAATTAACAGGGCTACAAACAAGATAATAGAATTGCTTGTTGACTATACAAGATACCAGTATATGAATATATGTGCGAAGAAACAATACCTTGAAAAATTGGAACAGACAGAAAAATACATACAAAAAAACGGAAACCAAAAACACAAACAAGCAATAAACAAGATAAAAAAAGAAACAAAAAGTTAATCCTCATGATTAACAACATCAACAAACCTGTTCTTAGACACATCAAACAAGCCAAGATTAGTAATCTTAAGCTCAGGAACAACAGGCAAAGCCATAAAACTCAAAGTAGTAAATGGACTCTCCAAAGAACAACCCATACGAGCAACCAACTCATTAAGAGCCTCAGACTTCCTTGCAACCTCAAGAACAGGACGATCACTCATAAGACCCGCAATAGGCAACGGCAAATCAAGCTCCTCCTGATTACTAATAGCAACAAGACCACCATCATTATCAATAATCCTATTAGTAGCCTCAGCCATATACTCACTATTAGTACCTACAACAACAATATTATGACTATCATGACTAACACTAGACGCAATAGCACCATTCTTCAAACCAAAACCACTAATAAAAGCATTACAAACAGTATTACCACCATAACGCTCAACAACACTAATCTTAAGAACATCCTCAAAGACAGAAGGAATAATCTTACCCCTATCAATAGTTAACTTAGCAGTAGACCTGCCAGTAACAATAGAGTTAGGAACAACAGTCATCACATTAACAACAGCACTCTTCTTATCAGGATTATCAGCAATTAAATCAAAATCCCCCGGAACCTTATGTTCCAAGTTAATATGAGTATCCAAAGACAAAGGCTTAGCCCGATACAAAATCTTCTGCTTCTTAAAGATAGTGTTACCATTAACCACAACACGTTTAACCCTGAAATCATCCAAATTATCAATAAAGACAAAATCAGCACTCTTACCCGGAGCAATACAGCCACAATTCAAGCCATAATGCATTGCAGGATTAAGAGTAACCTTACGAATAGCTTCAAATGGGTCCATACCATAATCCACAGCCTTCCTCAAACGAATATTAAGATGACCCTTAACCAGATCCTCAGGCTTAATATCATCAGTCACAATAAAGTCAGTAGGATTATTAACCAAAGTTTCAAGCATATGAGACTCACTGCCCTCACGAATCATAATCTTCATACCAAGACGCTTCTTCTCAAGAGCCTCACGACTACTCACACACTCATGCTCAGTACTGATACCATACTTAACATACTTCTGCAAATCAACACCAGACAACAAAGGAGCATGACCATCAATAGGCTTATTATACTTCTTAGCAATATTAATCTTCTCAATCAAATCCTCTTCACCATTAACAACACCATCATAATCCATAACCTCACTCAGAGCAACAAACTCATCACGTTTAATCAAAGACTCAACAATACTAGTGTCAACAACAGCACCATTAGTCTCATTACTCGTTGAAGGAACACAGGAAGGAACAGTGAAGAAAAACTTCAAAGGAGCATACTTAGCATCATTAACCATGTACTCAATACCTTCCAAGCCCATAACATTAGCAATCTCATGAGGATCATTAACAACAGCAGTAGTACCATGACGAAGAGCAACCTCAGCAAAACGTGAAGGAGTCACCATAGAACTTTCAATATGGGTATGACAATCAATAAAACCAGGAACAATAATGTCCGGAAAATACTGGTCTACTTCCCTGATAGACTCAATAATACCATTAGTAACCTTAATTTCCCCCGGATAAATCTCATCAGTAAACACATTTAAAATATTACCTTTAATAATCATATCAATATCACCCGAATAATTAAATATTCAAAGATAAAGCAGAAACCGTAAATATCAACACTAATCAAATAATGCACGTCCACCTAACAACAAAAAAAAATAATCATAAAAAAATAATAATAAAATTGCACGTCCCTAATAATACTTGCATCAAAGTCGTCGAGTTTCCACCTACACTAACAGGCATCAAATAATTATAAAAACGAAAAAAAAATTTTTCCATCCAAATAATAAAATATCCCTTATAAATAATTATGTAAAATATCGTATAAATAATAGGCACATTATGAAAACATCATCAACGATAACAAAAAATTCACAAAGGAAACATAACAAAACAAAAATCAAATAATATACTAAAATAATACTTTACGAAAAAACATGAAGAAAATTATAAAATAAAAAGGGGGTTAAAAGGTTAAAGTAGAAAAAAAAGTTATACTTTAACTATTTTACTTGTCTCATTACGAGCTCCAAGATATGCCTGACGAGCACCAGTCACAATCATAACACTCTTAACAGTAATATCCTTACTCAACTGAATATTCTTAAGACTTATTTTACCATCAGTGACCTGGAAGTTCTGTGTCTTACCAGTATTAGGGTTCACATAGGTTTTACCGTTGATTTTAATGTTCACCTGGTTGGTACCTATCACATTTTTGCCTTTGTAGTCTTTGATTGTTGCCTGTACATTAAGCACGTTCTTAGTGTTAACGCTAGTTTTTGCTATGTTGATTGTTACTGGGCTTCTCTGTACGTTGAATGCAGCAGTATTTCTAGTGTCTGGATAGTATGTGTCACTTACCAGTACTGCTTCTACTGTGTAGTCACGTACTGCTCCGTCTTTGGTTATTCCACCCATACCTGCTGGTACTGTGTATTTGTAGGTTGCGGTGTTGTTTACTACTTTTACCTGTACGTTTTTGCCTTTGTTGTCTTTTATTGTTTTACCGTTTACCTTGAATATTACTTTGGTACCTGTGCTCATAGCGGTCTTGTTCTGGGTGTTTGGTGTTGTATCTGTTAGTTTTGCTGTGAATTTGATTGTATTGTATTGTTTCTGTGATTTAGGACTTGTTGTTAGTGTTAGTTTTGCTTCTCGTTTCTTGATTTGAGCAGTTACTGTACTGCTTTTTGCTTCGTTGTACTTGTAGCTTCCACTATATGAAGCGGTTAGGTTTTTAGTGTTACGTAGGTATAAATCTGCATTGATGCTGATAGTTACTATTCCATTTTTAACTTGGAATTTCCATGCACTTGCATTGCTGTCGAATCTACCATCAACGCGTAGTGTTTTGCCGTTTAGTTTGAATACCAGGTTTCCACCATTCACAGGATTACCCTTAGCATCGGTTATGTGTGCGGTTAAGGTGATTTTTTCTCCGATAATACCACTTACTGGGTCAACTGTTACTGTTACATTGTTTTTATTGGTTTTTATTGTTACAGTAGTTTCTGCTGGCGTGTATTTACCATTTCCTGGATAGGTTACTGTGATGTTTTCTGTTCCTGCCTTTGTATCTACTGGTATTACTGCAATACCTTTATTATCTGTGGTTGCATTACCAATAATTTCACCAGCACTGTTTTTTACTGTTATTGGTGCATTGGTGATTGGTGTTCCCATCTTATTATCTAGGGTTACTGTTACTTTTGAATCATCAACTGTTCCTTCTTCAGGTATTGCTGTTATTACGCTTGTCTTTTCTAGTTCATCTAGTATTTTCTGGTAGTCTGGTTCTATTGTGAATTGTTGTGTTTTGTTGGTTCCGGTTATATAGGCTGTGTCTGGTACTTTTACTGTTATGTTGGTTTTTCCTTCTGGTGTAGTAGTATCAGTTATTTTTATTTTGCCGTCTTTGTCTGTGGTCATATTGGTTTTTGTACCATTCGGTAATGTTACTTCCACTGTCTGATCTTTTAATGGTTCACCTTTCTCATCAGTTACTGTTACTTCTATTTCAACGTTTCCTACAGTATCATTCAGGACATCAATGTCGATTTGTGCTTCTGCTTTTTTGGTTACATTGAATGTGGCGTGGTTGAAGCTGTCCTTGTATGTGTCGTTTCCTTCAAAGAATACTTCCACATAGTTTGCTCCATCATACTTGGTTGTGTAGTTGTATGTGAATTCACCATTATTGTTTGTTGTTAGGTCTACTTCTTCTTCGTCAATGAAAACAATTACCTGTGCATTTGGTACGTTGTTACCTTTTTCATCAACTAGTTTACCTTTGATGGTTGTTTGTTTGCCGAGGGTGGTGTTTGCTGCGGATACTGTGACTGTTGTGTTGATTTTTTCAACGCTGAATATTGTTGAATTTATTACGTTTGTATGTTCATAGTCTCCATCATAGAATGCTAGGACATAGTTGTCTCCTGTTTTATTTAGTTCGCATTCGTATACATAAACTCCATCAGGGCCAGTGGTTATGTTAACTTCCTTGTTGTCAATGTAGAATGTTATGTTTGCTTCTGGTATTGGGTCTCCATCTTTATCTGTGAGATTGAATGTTATGTTGGTTTTTTCACCAATCTTAGTAGGACTTGCAGTTATATTAAGTACACTTTCCCTGATTACAACTGTGAAGTTTGTATTATTGTATAATCTTGGAAGGTATATTGTCTTGTTAAATGTTACCAGTATATCATGTGTGCCGATTACATCACCAGTGTAGTTGAATTCGTATTCACCGTTACTGTCTGTGAGTACTGTGTCAATGTATGTGCCGTTAATGTATAAGTCTACTGGTTTGTCAGCAAATACTACTTCTTTGCCTTCGTTATCTGTGAAGTTTACTTTACCTTTGATTGTGGTGTTGTCTCCTACTTTTATAGGAGTGGTTGCATTTACGCTTATTGCATAATCATGAGGTATTATGAAGTAGTATGTGTTATTGATGAAGTCCTGTTGGTCGTAGTATTGTGAGCCTGGTGTTTGTGTGATAACTAACTTGTACACGTAATGATCATCTGTTATGTTTAAGCCATCAACGTATACTTTGCTTATTTCAGTGAGTCCTTGTTCATCTGTTATGTTTTCGGATTTTAACTGGTATTGTGTTCCTTCACTGCTTTCATCAACATATACCATTACAGTAGCATTAGTAGGTATATAACCATCAAACATTAACTCATAATATTCTTCTCCATGATATACTTCATATTGTGAGTAATTTAGAATCACTTGACTATTATTTACTATGAAGTTAGCAGGAGTATTTTCTATGAAAACACAATTGGTAATATTACATGTTAAATTTTTATCATAATTGTAGTATGATATTGGTCCTGTTATTTCATCTACTACCATGAATTCCATGTTATATAATGAAAAGTCTAGTTTATTGTAAAGGAATTCTGTGTTATCAATATTTGCACAACCACTGACATATATAAGATATCCATAACATTCTATTTCATCTTCTTCCCCACAACTAATTATTACATTGTCTTTAAATATTGTGTGGTTAAGTTTGAAAGTACCATTATCATACGCTACATTATGCCAGTTACCTTCAGAATCTTGGTATGAGGTATCGCCCGTATTTTCATATATTATTATTCCACCGTTATATCCCAGTCCACGGTTGGATGTGAAATTAGTGTAATCAATACTTAACCTATTATTACCATTACCACTGAAATAGATTAATCCACCTTCAACTTCTATTTCTTCACCAATATCATTACGGGTTAAATTGGATGGTATACCGTTACCTACGAAATTTGTATGATTAATCGTTAAATTAACATTGTCAGTATCTATTACTAAACCTTCAAACTCCAGTTCTTCAATATCCATATTCAGGAGATTGTTTGTGAAATTAGTGTGTGTTATGTATGCATTACCATCTGATATATCGAGTACGCCTCCTTCCATTCCCCTGTTATTTTCAAATAATGAATCAGTTATGGTTAAATTGGAAGATTCATCTCCATCGTGGGTGATTACTCCTTCTTCCATTGCATGGTTATTGGTGAATTTGGAGTTTTTAATTATTGTATTTCCATTTGTTGAGAGGTATGCGGCACCAGATTCGCCGCTTTCTTCCACCACATCTCTCATACCCTTATTGTCAAATGTTGAATTTATGATTTCTAAGTTATTATATTCTAGGGAGAGAGCTCCTCCGGTCTGAGCAATATTGTTGGTGAATGAAGAATTTACTATGGATATGTTACCAAGAGTTTCCACACTTATAGCTCCACCACTACTGGTACCTTCTTCAATATATGAAAATCCATTTGAATCAAATAATGTATTTTCAATACTGACTGAACTATTATTATCTGTTTGTATGATATGTACTGCTCCCACTTCTTGTCCAGCATTGTTGATGAATTTAGAATCTGTTATGCTGATATTACCTGTAGTATTTATGTGGGTTGCTCCACTATCTTTAGGATTATAATATGCATGTTTGCTTTTTCCATTTGAATCAAAAGTCACATTACTAATTGTTAATGATGTGTTACTGTTCTGGTTATTATAATATAATGCTCCACCTTTACCTACCTCATCATCTGAAGAACTATAAAAATCTGCGCGATTGTTTAGGAATTCTGTGTTGGTTATTGTGGTGTTTCCAGTGGTATTAACATATAATGCTCCACCATTCATGGTTAATTCAGAACCATAATGACCATTTGAATCAAATCGGGTATTGTTAACAAGTAAACTACTTTCGTCATGTCCCATATAATAAACTGCTCCACCATTTTTATATCCCATGTTTTCATCAAATTCGGTGTTATCAATTATAACAGTATTGTTTGATTCAATGTATACGGCACCACCATTATAAGTTTCTTCTATTGGGTTATATCCGTTCGTGTTGAATTTACTGTTGTTAATGATGAGTTTGCTGTTGGGGGATATGTTTTGTTCGAGCTGATCTGGTGTTGGATTAATGTAGTATATAGCGCTACCGTTTTGAGCATGGTTTGATGTGTAATTGTTATTGTCTAGTGTAACGTTTCCTAGGGTTACTATTGCTATTGCTCCACCAGTATGGCTGCCTTCATCGTTTTCTCTGTCTATACCGTTTCTGTTGAAGTTGGAATTGGTTATTTCAAGATTAGTGTTATTATATCCTAGGTAGTCTATTGCACCGGCATCGTCACCATAATTGTTTGTGAAGTTAATATTGTTTATTGTACTGTTTCCACTTGTTATTAGGTTTATTGCTCCTGCACCAGCCTCAATTTGGCCTGATTTTAATGCTTTATTTGAGTTGTATGTGTTGTTTTCAATTAACACGTTTCCTTCTGATGTGATGAGGTTTGCACCGTATGCTCCTATGTTGTTGGTGAATTCTGTGTTGGTTATTGTGGTATTGGTTGTGTATGCTATGTTTATTGCACCGGCTGTTAATGTTGCGTTGTTGTCTTTGAATATTGTGTTGTTTATGAATAAGTAGTTATCTCCTTTTATAGGGTTTCCTAAGATTAGTTCTTCTAGTGTTGTGTCCATTTCAACTAATAAGTTTTCTAAGAAATCATCAAATTCTATCGGTCCCATGTGGTTTTCATAGGCTGTTTCATAGATTTGTGTTATTATGTCTGTGAATGCTACTGCTCCTGTTTGGTAGTCTATTGCACCGTTTCTTGCAATGTTTTCTGTGAATTTTGTGTTTGTTATGCTTGTGTTTCCGAAGTTAGTTATACCTACTGTTGCATAGTTTCGTGAGTTGGTGTAACCATTTTTGTCAATTATTAAATTGTCTATTTCTAGGTTACTTGTGCTTGTTCCATAGTATTCTATTGCACTACTGGATTGTTCTGCAGTGTTTTCTGTGAAGTTGGAATTTTTTATGCTTACATTACTCATTGTGTTAATGTATAATGCTCCTCCAGCACCTTTAATGGAGAGCTCATAGTCATTAATATTATAATAGTCTGCTTTGTTTCCTTTGAAGTTAGAATTATCTATTTCAAGGTGACTTGCATTTGAACCTACATATTTTATAGCTCCACCATGTTGTGCTGTGTTGTTTGTGAATATAGTGTTGTTTATGATTACTGAACTGTTTGTATATAAGAGTAATGCTCCTCCGTATCCAAGCAGATGTTCTTCTTCTATGCAATTGTTTGAATCAAATAAGGAATCAGTTATTTTGAGTGTACTGTCTTCTTTTGCATAGTAGTATATTGCGTTTCCATCGAATCCTTTGTTGTTTTTGAATGTGGTGTTGGTTATTGTTGTGTTTGCTCTTGTTGTTACGAATACTGCTGCTCCATATGTATGAAGAGCGTTTATTCCATTTTCTTCAAATATTGAATCGATGATGTTAAAGTTTTGGCTAGTTGCATTGAATGATATTGCTCCTCCAAAATGATCATCATATTCGCTGGTATTTGCCTTGTTGTTGGCAAATAATGATTTTTCAATTGTTACTTCTGTGTTGGTTGTTGCTATTGCTCCACCATGAGTTTCCACATCTTCATTATAAACCGTGTTGTTTATGAATTGTGAATTGTTTATGTTTAATGTTCCACCGTTTTGTTGTAGAGCAGCTCCATCTGTTGTGGAGTATGTGTTTTGTACGGTTAAGTTGTTTAATGTTATTTTACATGCATTGTCTGCTATTAAGAACTGTTTAGTCTTTTGTCCGTCTATTGTTTTACCGTTACCATTTATCACGAGTTTTTTTATTGCTTCACTTAATTTTATGGTATCGGTTATTGTATATGTTTCTTCTCCGGCTAGTGTTACTGTTGTGTCTTCATCAGCAGTTGGGTTTGTTAGTGTTTCGTATAGTTGTGTGTAACTTGTCACGGTCGTGTTGGCTGCTTCTTTGGTGTTGGTTTGTGTGTTTTTGTTTATTGTTTTTGTTATGGTTTGTGTGTTTTCTGTTTGTATGTTATTGTCTGGTGATGTTTGGTCTGTTGTGGTTATTGTTGTATCATTGTTTGATATGTCTGTTGCACTTATTGCTGTTAGGCTAATGATTAGTGCGAAGATTAGTGTAATGAAGATAAATTTCTTATTTATCACCTATTTTTTCCTCCATATATTTTGTAGTTAGTTCTTATGATTAAATTGTGAAGTATTAATCAATGAGGTATATCTAATATTTTTTTTGTATTTGTTGTAGTATTGTCTATTTTTTTTTTCATTGAATAAAAAACATAAGATATTGTCTGATTATTTTAGAAAGTTTATAATTTTTGTATATTTTTTTTAAATAATTTATAAAATAATCTATTTCTTTTTCACTTCAAATCATAACCATAAAATTAACTGTTTAATTATAATGGGTTAATGTTTATAAATTTTTACATGATTTTTTCTAGTAAAACTTTATTTCAAATATTTTTCTTTTCAATGATTCGAAAATAAATTAAATCATATTTATGTTAAAAAAATATTATTGAATTGTATTGCATTATTTTATTTATAATCTGTTATATTAGAAAATATGGGGATATGTCTATTTTTAATTTATAATAAATAGTATTTTTGTTATTTTATCAAATAATTAATTATCATGTTTTCATTAATAAAAAAAAGTTTTGTTATCTTATCAAAAGATTGATTGTTTTTTATGGTTCTTTTATTTTTTTAAACACACTTTTTGAACTCTATTTTTTTTAATGATAAACATTTTTTATCATTTCTTGTTAATTAATGTGTTCATTTTTAATTCAAGAAATAATGTGTTGTTAAAAATGGAGGTTAGGGGTGATTGTTAAAACATGTAAGTTTATGCTTTAACAATATTGTTTGTTTCGTTACGGGCTCCAAGGTATGCTTGACGTGCACCTGTTACAATCATAACTTTTTTGACTTTAATGTCCTGTTTTACTTGTATGTTTTTGAGGTTTATTTTTCCATTGCTTACTTTGAATGTTTGTGTTTTATTGGTTTTAGGGTTAACATAGGTTTTACCATTGATTTTAAGGGCAACATTATTTGTTCCGATTACATTTTTGCCTTTGTAATCTTTGATTGTTGCCTGTACATTTAAAACATTTTTGTTGTTGATACTTGTCTTAGCTATGTCTATTGTTACTGAGCTTCTTTCGACATTGAATGTTGTTGTATTTCTTGTGTCCGGATAGTAATTGTCACTTACAAGTACTGCTTCTACTGTGTAGTCACGTACTTGGCCATCCTTGGTTACTCCACCCATACCAGCTGGTACAGTGTACTTATAAGTTGCAGTGTTATCACTACCTACTTTTACCAGTAAGTTTTTGCCATTCTTGTTTTTGATTGTTTTACCGTTTATCTTGAATAATACTTTGGTTCCGGTATGCATCATTGTGGTGTTTTTATAGTTTTTGGTTGTATCGGTTAGTTTTGCTGTGAATTTGATTGTATTGTATTGTTTCTGTGTCTTAGGACTGGTTGTTACTGTTATTTTTGCTTCTCGTTTCTTGATTTGAGCGGTTACAACACTACTTTTTGCCTCATTGTACTTGTAACTTCCACTATAGGATGCGGTTAGGTTTTTAGCGTTACGTAGGTACATGTCTGCATTAATTGTTATGGTTACAATGCCGTCTTTTACTTGGAACTTCCAGGCACTTGCATTACTGTCAAACCTGCCATCAGTTCTTAGTGTTTTACCGTTTAATTTGAACACTAAGTTTCCACCACTTACTGGGTTACCATTCACATCAGTTACGTGTGCGGTTAGTTTAATTTGTTCACCAATTATTCCATTGACAGGGTCTACTGTTACTTTTGTGTTTACTTTTGTTACTGTTACATTGGTGGTTGTGGTTGATGGATTGTATGTGTCATTGCCTTCATATTTTACTGTGAAGGAGTGTTTTCCACTTGTCATGTCTGCTATTGTTATACTCTCTGTGTCTTCAATGTTATGTGCTGATATTACTTTTCCTTTTTCATCGTATACTAAGAGTGTTCCGTTAACTATTGTTTTACCATCTTTTCCGTTTACTTTTACTTCGAATGTAACATTGTCTACCTGGGTATTTGTTACTTTAACAGTTGTGGTTGTGTTTATTTTTGCTACATTGAATGATGCTGCATTAAAGCTGTCCTTGTTTATGTTGTTTCCTTCATAGAATACTTCAACATAATTGTCTCCAACGTGCACGGTCTTATAAGTGTATGTGAATGATCCTGTGCTTGAAGTTTTAAGGTCTGCTTTTTCCTCGTCAATGTATAATATTACCGGTGCATCTTTCACTGTTTTACCAGTTTGGTCAGTTAATGTTCCAGTAATTGTTATTGTTTCGCCAACTGTTGCGTTTTTAGCAGTTACTGTTATTTTTGTGTTAAGTTTTTCAACATTAAATGCTGTTTTATTGAAACTGTCCATGTACACATTGTTTCCTTCATAGATTACTGCTGCATGATTTTCACCGGTAACATTGGTATTGGTAACTAGTTTAAATTCACCATCAGCACCTGTTTTTATGTTAAATGTGTAATCATCAACATATACTGTGATCGGCGCATTACCTATAACTTTACCAGTTATATCAGTAAGTTTACCAGTTATCGTGGTTTTATCATAAACTGTTATGTTGGTAGCGGTGATAGTGACTGTTGTATTCATTTTCTTAATATGGAATATTGTTGAATTAATTACATCAGTATAACTGTAATTTCCATCATAGAATGCTAACACATAATTTTCACCGGTAGCGTTAATTTCACATTCATAGTATCCTATACCATTCTTGTCAGTGGTTATGTTAGCTGCTTTGTCATCTACATAGAATCTGATACTAGCGTTTGCTATTTTTTTACCATCAGTATCAGTAAGATTAAACATTATCCTTGTTTTTTCACCAATTGTATTATTGGTTGCAACAATATTCAATACACTTTCTCTTATAATAACATCAAATGTTGTTGTGTTCGTGAGTTGTGGTAAGTAGTATGTTTTATTGAATGCTACTGTTACATTTTGTGTGCCGAGTGTTGTGGTTGTGTAACTGAATTCGTATTCACCATTACTGTCTGTGTTTGTGGTTGCTATGTATGTGCCGTTAATATATAATTCAACTGGTTTATCTGCAAACACTACGTCTTCACCATTACTTTTAGTGTAATATGCTCTTCCCTTGATTGTTGTATCATCACCAACTTTAACAGGACTGGTAGCATTTACTGTTAGCATGTAATCATGCGGTAATAGGAAGTAGTATGTGTTGCTTATATAGTCCTGTTTGCCATAGTATTGTGATGCATTGTTCTGGGTAATAACTACCTTGTAAAGATAATTATCAGGGTCCACAACTATTCCTTCTATTCTATCATAGTATCTTGTTTCTTCTGTTCTGTTATCTGTTTTGTTTGTTATGTTTAAGAAGGTTTTAATACCATTACTGCTTTCATCAATGTATACTGTTACATTTGCATAGTCAGGAACATATTCATCATACATTTTTACTTCATCAAATTCGCTTATATAGATCATTTTATCAGTATCATTAATGAAGAAGTTTTCAGGACTGTTATTATAGAATTCTGTATTAGTTACATTACAAGTGTATTCACTTCCACCAGATACATAAATAACTCCTCTAAACTCCTCTAAATCATAAGGATTTTCGAGTATGGCATGGTTTGATGAGAATCTTGTATGGTCAATAACTGCATTACCATACACATATATTCCGGGAGCTATAATGCTTTCACCATCATTATAATTAATATTCTTATCAAATATTGTGTTATTAACTTTTAGAACACAATCACTAGGCGCATTATATGATACGACATGACCTTCGCCTCCACCAATGTTTGATGTGAAATTAGAATTGGTGATGGTTAAATTTTGTCCATAATGGTATATTGCTGAACCTTCACAATATAAGTCTTCCATCCATAACTCTACAGTTTCTGGTAAACCATTTCCAATAAAGTTACTGTTATCTATGCTTAATATTGTTGATGAACTGTATAAGGCTCCACTCATACTCATATAATAAACTCCTTCACTAGGAGCTACTTTGTTGTTGATGAAGTTGGAGTTATTGATAGTAACATTTCCATCGGATAAAAATATTGGTCCTCCTTCTAGTCCACTGTTTGAGGTGAAATTAACATTATCTATTATTAGGGTACTGTTTTGTTCAGAACTTCCCTCATAATAAAATGCTCCTCCTTCGTCACCTGTATGGTTAGAAAATTCGGAGTTAGTGATACTAGTATTTCCACCATTTACAATACGAATACTTGATTCAGATTCCATCATAATACTATTAGGTAGTGAATTAGCATTAAATTTAGTGTTATCAATTATCACATTACCTTCTTCACTTTCTAAGTATAATGCTCCACCGCTACTAGCATAGTTATGGTCAAAGACTGAATTATTTATTGTAACATCATTCATGCTAGGCAAGTATAATGCTCCACCGGATTCTGTATAGTAAGGATAGGTACCTAGTCCATTTGCAATAAATGTGGAATTATCAACAACCAGATCATTATTTCCGTCACACTCTAAGTAAAGAGCACCACCACGGGTTGCCTTATTTTTGATGAAATCAGAATTTTTAATCGTGGTACTTGAGTCACCTTCGATAACTATTTTCATAGCTCCTCCTGCTTCACTAGGATATGATCTTGGATTACCGTTAGAGTCAAATATTGAATCAGTAATGTTTATCTGTGTATTATTTTCTCCATAATAATTTATTGCTGCTCCTTCTTTTGCTAGGTTTTCTGTGAAGTTTGTGTTAGATATACTTAATGTTGTGTTTTCATTAGCACTGATAGTTACAGCACCACTTTCACTTGGAGAATAATGAGGTTTATATCCATTTGAAGCAATTAAACAATCATCTATGATGATTTTATTGTTATTTTCTCCTTCATAACTGATTACAGAACCTTCCTGTGCCTTATTTAATGTAAAATTATTGTTTAATAGTGTAACTGTTGTGTTGTTTCCTGATGTTATTCTTATAGCTCCACCGTTAAGGGTTTCACCATAATTTTCAGGATAACCATTACTTGTGAAATTAGAGTCAGTTATTTCAAGATTTGTTTCATCTGCTATGGCTATTAATATTGCACCACCCTTTTCTGCATCATTGTCTATGAAATGGGATTTGCTTATTTTAGTTGTACCATTTTCATTAATGGATGTTATTGCTCCACCAACAGCAGCTCTGTTTGAAGTGAATGTTATGTTGGTTAATGTTATGTTTCTGGTAGTGTCTATACTGATAGCTCCACCAATTTCTGCTTCGTTGGACATGAACTCAATGTTTTCAAATGTTATGTCTCCATCGTTGGCAAGGTATAATGCTCCACCACTCATTGTTGCATTGTTTTTGTAGAATGTTGTGTTAGCTATTGTGGTTTTTCCATTATTTAATAATGATATTGCTCCACCCATTGAACCTTGATTTGAGTTAAATTCAGAATTGGTTATGTTTATTGTTCCATTAGAGTTTAAACTTAATGCTCCACCAACTAAAAATCCGTATTCGTTGGCTCCATTACCCTCGAAGATACTGTTGTCTATCAGTAGGTTACTTCCGTTTGTTCCAACATAATGAACTGCACTTCCTCCAAGTAATGCTCCGTTGTTTCTGAATTCTGAGTTTGTTATGGAAACATTATATGCATGTTCTCCACTGTATATTTCGTTTCCTTCATCATCTCGATCAGGGTATGCTTCGATGTATAGTGCACCTGCTGTTATTCCACCATTATTATACATTCTGGTGTTGTTTATGTTTACGTTTCCGTACCTGGAGACTATTGCTCCTGATGCTTTTTCTTCGAATGTTTCAGTGTTAGGCATACAGCTTTGTATTGTTAGGTTGTTGATTGTTAGATTGCATACGTGTATTATGTTTAGGAATTCGTATTTATCTTGTCCGTCTATTGTTTTGTTGTTACCTTCTATTTTTAGGTTTTTGATTGTTTGGCTTACGTTTATTGTTTGTGTTATTGTGTATGTTTCTTCTTCTCCACCAAGGTTTATGGTGGTGTCTTCAGCAGCATTTTTGTCTGTTAGTTTCTGGTATAATTCTTCATAGTTTGTTACAGTTTGTGTCGCTTCTTTGGTGTTGGTTTGTGTGTTTTTGTTTATTGTTTTTGTTATGGTTGGTGTGTTTTCTGTTTGTATGTCATTGTTTGGTGATGTTTGGTCTGCTGTTATTGTCGTTGTTGTATCATTGTTTGATACGTCTGTTGCGCTTATCATGCTTAGGCTTGCGATAAGTGCTATGATTAGTGTCATAAGGAATAATTTCTTATGTATCACCAGTTTTTTCCTCCTTTATATGTGTTTAGTTAATTTTTTTTGAGTTATCTTATTATGTTTATCTGTTTTTATTGTTTTTGGTGTCTGGTTTAAATTGTTTGCTTTGTTTTCATTTTTTTTATAAAATTTCTATGTTTGATGGTTTTTTTATAAAAATTCTTTATTTTATTATTGTTCTCTTTTATGTTATTATTTTTGATAAAATTAACCATTAATTAGTTGGTTGTTATATTTATTATATTTGGTGTATATTTTCAAATATTAACTTAATTTATGATGGTTTCATTTGTTTTTATTAGATTTTTCTTGTGTTTGTTTTTAATTTGTATTTTTTTATAATCTTACTTTCCTTTTTTGATATATCCTAATTAGTTATATCATAAAAACCAGATATCTAAGGAGGTATGTAGCATTGTTATGGGGAATTATGTTTAAAAGTAAAACCAGACAAATATAACTGCACTATATTCCCTAATAAAATAAGATAATTAAGTATTATCTATAAAAAATATAAACAATCAGTTATTCAAGAATAAATTCTATAAATATTCTTATTTTAACCTTTTTTAAACATTTTTCAATTTAAAAGTTTCTTAAGAAAAATTCATATAACATTAATTATTTAAACTTTGAATGAATAAATTATTATTAAAAAATTTAAATGGAAGGTAGAATATATTGAAAAATAAATTAATGCCATTAATATTGTTGGGCATTGTTGTGATATTAATGTATGTTGGATCAACAATGTTTTATAATACTGGTCTTGGAATAACCGATTTAAATGTTCATAAAAGCGACTCTAATGATACAGCATATGATGTATCTTATATGCTTCGTTCAGTCAGGGGTTTTAACAAAGTATCAATGGAATATAAATTATTTGATGCTAAAAATCAGGTAATTGCTACAGGGTCTAATGAATTAAATGGGATAAAAGATGGTACTTTCCAAATTAATGATACTCTTGTTTCAAATGATTCATCACAAGTTGCTAAAAAGATTAAAATAACATTATTTGAAATTGATGAGTCTAGTACTCGTAAACAGATTTTTGATCAGACATTTGATATAAATTAATACTTCTTGGAGTATTTATTTGTAATAATTTTTTTTACTATTTTTTCAAGATTGTTTTTTCAAGATTGTTTTTTCAAGATTGTTTTTTCTTGTTGTTGTTCTTTTAGTTCTATGTTGTGTATTTTTACTATGTTTTGTGCTGTGGCCATGAGTGTT
>JAFRKG010000194.1 GCA_017431845.1 Methanosphaera sp.
TAATCATATTAATTTCAATAAAAATTTGGAGAGATTGTAATGCGCATAAGCATGTCATTACCAAATAAACTTCTTAATGAATTCGACGATGTATTAAGAGACAGAGGATACCAATCACGTTCAAAAGGTATCAGAGATGCACTAAAAGACTACATACTCAGATACCAATGGATGAATGAAATGGAAGGAGAACGAGTAGGAGTATTAGCTGTAATCTACGATCATCATTACGTAGGCGTAATGGAATCAATGACAGACATCCAACACGACTACAGAGAACAAATTAACGCAAGTTTACACATTCACATGAATGACAAATACTGTCTAGAAGTAATCATAGTTAAAGGAGATATAATACATATCAGAGATTTAACAGAAAGAATTATGAGACTAAAAGGAGTCGAACATGTGAAACTAACCAGTGCAGGAACTGGTGAACTAGACAAAGTAACAGAAGACTAAAAAAAAATTAATAAAGATTTATACCCACAAAAACTTAATAAAACAATCTTTTCAAAACAATCTCCAAATTTAACTATTTTTAAACTATTATTAAACCCTTCAAACAAAACATATATATAATGACATATTATGATGATTTAACAAAAGACGAAAAAAGAGTCACTATTTTTAAAGAAGCAATAAAACAAAATGCACACGGACTAACATACGACCTAGGAACAGGCTCCGGAATACTAGCAGGCATAGCATCAAAATATGCCGACAAAGTATACGCATACGAAATAAACCCACTAACAATAAAACACTACACAAAAGCAAACCTACAACAATACAACAACATAACAATAATAGAAACCGATGCAAGCACACACGAATTCACAGAAAAACCTGATGTAGTAATATGTGAAATGCTAGACACAGCACTAATAGACGAAGAACAAGTACCAGTAACCAACAACATCCAAAAATACACAAAAAAAGACACAATACACATACCCCATTCAACATACGATACAATCATGATAGGACAAACAAACATAACCAACATCACATATCAAGAAAACAACAAACCCCACTTCAAAGAATACTCAGAAGAAACAAAATACAACGAAACAATATTCCAAGAAAAAAACAACACACACATCCAAAAAGAAATAACACTAACATCCAAAAAAACAGGAACAATAAACACAATAAAACTAACCACATACACCAGAGTAACAGAACAATTAATAACAGGACCAACGCCAATGTTAAATCCGCCTTTACTCATACCAACAAAAGAAAAAAAGGTAAAAAAAGGAGAAAAAATAAAAATAAAACTACAATACATAATGGGTGGTGGACTAAATACAATCCAAACAGATATACAATGAACTATCAAAATTTTTAAATCAATACGAAAAATTATTAATATTCACAATAGGAAACACAATGAGGGGAGATGATGGACTAGGACCATTACTATCAGAACAAGTATACAACAAACTAGTAGAAATAACAGACAAAAACACAGACAACGTATACCTATTAAACACAGAATCAACACCAGAAAACCATACAATAGAAATAAGAAACCTAAAACCATCACACATAATAATAATAGATGCAGTAGAATTTGAAGCAAAACCAGGAGAAATGTTACTAATAAACAAGGAACAAATCGATACCTTCAACATATCAACACACTCCATGCCAATATCATTCATAATAAACTACATAGAAGAAACAATAGGAAGCAAAATAATCACAATAGGAATACAACCAAAACAAATGGAACAAATAAACACAATATCCGAAGAAGTAAAAGAAAGTGTAGAAGAATTAACCAATATCATAGTAGAACTAGTCTAGGTGAAAAAACATGAAAATATTATTTATAGGATCAAGATTATTTGATGATGCAGCATGGTATGCAAAAAAACATGGAATAGAAACAATAATCACAGAATCCAACGAAAAAGCCATGAACTTAGACCTTGCAGACAAAAAATACATAGTCCCAAGAGGCATGGAAGAACCAATAAACATAGCAATAAAAGAAGATGTTGACGCAGTAATACCATTAATAGGAATAGACCCACCACTAACAGATGTAGGACTAATGAAAGAAAAACTAGAAAAAGAAAACAACATACCAGTAATAGCAGCATCATCAAACACAGCACAACTAGCAGCCAACAAATACGATACAAAACAAATGTTAACCAAAAACAATATAAAAACACCTAAATTCAAAAAACTAGAAAAACCATACCAGATCCAAGACTTAGAAAATGAATTACCATTAGTACTAAAAACACCCGACGGACAAGGAGGAGTCGGAGTAAAAATAGCATTAAACACTGAAGACATTCAAGACTTCATAAAAGATAAAAACAACATCTTCACAGAAAAATTTGTTCAAGGAACAGAAATATCCATAGAAACACTCAGATGGAAAGAACAAACAATAGCACTAGCCCCAGTATACAAGGGAGATACAACATTAGAAGGCACACATCCACTATCCAAGATAAAACAAGCACCACTAAATATCCAGGGAATAGATAACCAACAACACAACCAAGCAATAAGAGACTTAGCAGAAAAACTTGCAGACATGGTAAAAGTAGAAGGAACAATGGACATAGACATATTACATGATGCCAGAAACAATGAAAACTATGTGATAGAACTAAACACCAGACCAAGTGGAACAAGATACATGACAGCAGCAACCACAAACATCTACCCAATCTGCCAACTAATAGACATGGCACGTGGAACATGGTCTCCAGAAAATGTTAAAAAAGAGATGAAAAATTATCATGCGACAGAACTGCCAGTAGGCGACTTCCCAAAAAACAGGCAAACACCAAAAATAAAGGAATTTGATGGAGAAAATTCATATATTGTTCATGGTCCTAAACATTACCAAAGGGTAACAATCAGGGCAAACAGCAAAGAAAACTTAAATAACCTAACATATGAATTAGTTCCAGACTATGCAAAAGAAAACAATATTAAATTCATTTAACTTCCCCTCCATATTCTATTTTTCACATTTGTAGTTACTTATTTTAATCTTAAAAAAAATATATAAATACATATTAATTAATATTGACGTTTTGACTTTAGGGGGTTAAAGAAATTATGATTAGTCAAATGGACATACTAATCTTCATATTAACAATCATAGTAACAGCACTATTCACAGCAGCTGTACGGCGAGAATTGTTAAAAGCAGATATTAGGGACAATCCAATCATCTCAGAACACAGACAAAAGAGTGGAACACCAACAATGGGCGGTTTTGGGATACTGCTAGGTATAACCCTAATAGCTTTACTAACATTCACATGGCATGCAGTAAGTTATCTTCACATAACAGTAATGATGATGATAGCTGCAGGAATATTTGGAATGTTTGATGATTTACTAGGATTCAAAGTAAAAGAATATCAGAAAGTTGTAAAAAATACTAGTGACAAACCAGTCCAACTGGGATTATTAACATTACAACCAGGTGAAGAAGCAAGAGTAGCATCACCTAAAGCAAAAAAAGATTATGAACAAATTGTTGAAAAAGAACATAAACTAGAACTAATTGATGAAATACCAATAAAAACAGAAACATCAGAAACAGAGAAAATAATCACACAATTCATACTAGCATGTTTCCTAGTCGTACCAGGAGTATTATCAACTAACATACTCGGAATAGAAATCGGATTATTCATGATACCATTAGCAATCCTTGCAATCATAGGATCAATAAATGCAGTAAACCTAATTGATGGTATGGACGGACTGGCAGCAGGAATAATAGCAATCGCATCCGTGGCTTCAGCATTATTTGCTGGTGCAACAACAGGTTCTGTAGCATCATTACCCTTTGTTGTAATAGCAGGTGCTAGTGTAGGATTTTTGGTATTAAATCATTATCCTGCAAAAATATTCATGGGAGATACAGGATCATACGCATTAGGTACAGGGTACATGGTAGCAGCATTACTTGGAAATACATTAATATTTTCAGTAATAGCTTTAGCAGTTCCAATAATATCAGTCATAATAAGTCTCTTACACAGAGCACATATTATCACATTACCTGTAGAACCATTACATCATACACTAAACTATCATGGAATGAGTGAACAAAAAATTATATTATTATACTGGGGAGTAACATTAATAGTGTCCGTAATAGCATTATTCCTGTTTGGAATAATATAATCATTTGAGGAGTAACAATGAATAATATCAAAACATTAGATTTAGCAAAAAAAATTGAAGGAAAATTGTATGGTCCAAACAAGCAATTAAATGGAACCTTCACATTCCTAAACAAGGCATCTAAAAATGATATTGTAATAAGACATTGGATTAACGAAAAAGGTGTGCAAATAGCATTAGATAAGGAAATATCCTGTATAATCACACAAAATCCTCAAGAAAATACAATTAAATATGCACAAGAACATGATTTTCCATTAATAGTGACTGATCACATAGAATATGCAACATCATACGCATTAAACCAATCAATAAAAAAATATGCACAAAACGCTTTTAAAATGTCCATAACAGGGACCAATGGTAAATCAACAACTTCCCACCTTCTATTTACTATTTTTTCAGATTTAAATTATAAAACATACACAAATACTGATGCCGAATCAGAAGGCAACACATTAATAGATCCACGAGTATCAGATGAAATAACAGATTACTACAATCAACACGGAGAAATAGAAGCAATATCACTAGAAGTATCAGAAGTACAAGGCTGGGATGATAAACTAATGAAAAATCATTCATACCAGATGATAAGCGCATTAGAAGCAGATGTGGCAATAATTACAAACGCATCATTTGACCATATGAATCTCGTGGAATCATTCGATGAATTATTAGACGAAATAGAAGGAGCAGCAAGAGCCTTAGATAAACAGGATAAAAACACCTTACTAGTACTAAACTATGAAGATACAAACATCAGAAAAATGAACAAAGCAGTAGAAAATAATCCAAACATAAAAGTAATGTACTTCGGAGATTATGACCCGGAAAACATATTAGACATATCCTATAAAGAAAATGTGGGAATATATGCAAAAGAAACATTATACATCAAATACGAGGATTTACCATTCACATCAGCACACTTTATCCAAGACATCATGGCTGCAATAGCTGTATGTGAATACAAATCATTAAACAAGGAAGAAGTAATAAAATCTCTGAAAAACTATAAACCGCTAGCAAGACGTTTCATCAAACTAAGAGAAAACCCTGTTATCATTGACGACTTTGCACATAACCCTTCAGGAATACAGTTAACAATAGAAAACGGTTCAAAACTGGGAGATAAACTAGTAGTAGTTAATGCAATAAGAGGATCCCGTGGCGAAGATATTAATGAAGAAATCGCTGAATCCCTGGCAAAAACATTAAACCAGAAAGAGGATTACACATTATTATTAACTTGCAGTAAAGATGTGGTAAATCATTTAAACACAGTACTTGACTCAGAACTTCAAGTATTCACTGCAACATTAGATGAACATAACATAAATTATGAAGTAATAGAAAACCTTGAAGATGCATTAAACAAGTCACTACAAATAGCATCACCTGATGATGTCATATTATTGTTAGGAGCCCAGGGAATGGACCCTGCAAGTACTATTTTGTCAAAAAACAATCAAATATGATAATTTCACCACCAAACATTTTTTAATAGTATATTCTTTTTACTGAAATTATTTTAATTATTATACATAGATATTAATGTAGAAATATAATCTGATATTTTAATTATAATAATAGGAGTTGTAGTTTTAATGATTAAATCATGTATAGTAATAGGAGCAGGTAATGCAGGAAGACCTGTTGCTAGGTTACTAAACCATCAGGGAGTAGAAGTAACACTCTCAGATTCAAAAGTTTACGAAGAATTCACAGAGATACGTCAACACATGCTGGACGTACTAAAAGGTGAAGGAGTAAAACTTGAACTAGGAAACAGTAATCCGGACATCACAGGATACGATGCAATATACCTAGCACCAACAATACCTAAAACAGCACCAATTTTTAAACAAATAGAAGAAAATTCCATTGAAATCATAACACGAAAAACAATCAGTGACATAATAAACAACATTCTAGACATGGATAAAATTGGAATAACAGGATCTTATGGAAAGACAACCACAACTACCATGATCACAAACATTTTCAAAAAGGCAGGATACAAGGTATACCAATGCTCATCAATGAAATGGAATCTTGTAAGCGAAGCACTAGTCGAAGACATAGTGAACGAGGAATACAAGGGAGCAAACCTTGCAATACTAGAATTACCACACGGAACACTAGGATTACTCGGAGACCTGGACTTAAAGATGGGAGTACTAACCAATTTACACCAAGAACACTTAAGCGAATTTGATGGCTCAATGGAAAAATATATTGAACGCAAATCATTAATCATGAACATATCCGATAAACTAGTTGCAAACATACAATGCGCAGACCTTTTAACAAATAAACGTGAAGATACAATTTACTTCAACTTTGAAAACAATAACACCGAAATAGACACACAAAAATATGAAATAAAATATGCTGCAAACTATCAGAGTAGACAATACACATTCAAACAGGAAGGATCATCAGAAAAAACAGATATAAACATAGACACAGTAGCATCATATAACTATGCAAACTTAACCGCAGCAATAGCAGTATCATTAGAATACGGAATATCCTGGGAAAACATAAAAGAAGGATTAGCACTATTTTCAGGAGTAAGTGGAAGAATGGAACACCTCGGAACATACAATGGAGTTGAAGCATACTTTGACTCATCATGTTCCGAATTATCCATAAGACAAGCATTAGACTTCATAAAAGATGAAAACATAATCGTAGTATTCGGTTGTGTAGATTCAACAACAATAAGAGACTATGAAGAAAGCGGAAGAACCGTCGGAGACTATGCCAACATGGTAATAGCAACAGGATACGTGGAAATAACCGGAGAACTACACATGGATTCTGCACTAGGATTACTTAACTCCATAGAAAATGATGACGTAATAAAATTAGCAGTTTGTACAGTGGACGAAGCATCAGAACTAGCAATGAAATATGCAAAACCAGGAGATTATATAGTACACCTAGGAATAGGTGGAACAACTTCCTATAAACAAGTAAAAGACAAACTGCTGAAAGGATTAGAAGAAGGTTGTAAAAGATATGCAAATAACTGATATTAAACAGGATGCAATATTTGGAGTAATAGGAGTTTGTGGAGTAAACGGAAACCTAATAGCCAGAATATTAAGTGACCATGGTTTCAAAGTACAAGCAACAGACATGGTAAATGAAGAAGACTGCAGATTCGGAAGTTCACTAAAAAATTATCCGGATATAAACATTTACTATGGAAAACTACCAGAAGATTTTATAAAAACATCAGATTATATTGTAATGCCAACACAGTTAATTGAATCTAAATCAAAATTATACAGGGATGTTAAACAACAAAACACTCCTATAATAACAGTAGAAGATATATTCACATTATTTGAACCGGCAAGTCCCGTAATCTGCATAACAGGGACAAATGGAAAAACAACCACAACCACCTTATTAAAACACTTCGCATATAGTGCAGGCTTAAAACCATGTGAACACAACCTGGAAAAAATGCAGGGAAACCTAGCAGACATCCCACCATTACAATCCAGACTAAATGGTGATTTAAGCATACTTGAAACAGGAACATTCGGTTACAAGGGAAGTTTAAACAAGTTAATCAGTGCATGTAAAGCAGATGTAGGATTAATAACCAATATCACAGAGGACCATTTAACAAACAGTAACGATTTTCTAAGCTATGCAAGAGTGAAAGGAGAACTTGTAGAATTATTAAAAAACAAAACACTCATAGTAAACAGTGATGATCCAACATTAATGTCCCTTTTAAGGGAAGTAAATTATGAGGGAAACTTAATAACTTTCGGTATTGAAACAGAATCATTCAGACAATCAGAAAAACAATGCTTCTGTGGCCAAAAAGCACAACTTAATGAATATATTGCAGGAGTAGGAAAATATCAATGCAGTTGTGGTTTAACTTATCAACAACCAGATTATCTTGCAAGAAACATTAATGATGAACATAATTCCTTCACACTACAAACAAAATATGGAAACTACAACTTTCACTTAAACATTCAGGGATTACATAACATATACAATGCAGTAGGTGCAATTGTAATAGCCAGAGAAGTACTTAACATAGCATTCGAGGAAATAGAAGAATATCTTCAAAATTTTAATGGTGTGAACGGAAGGATGAACAAAATAGGCACATACCATGGAAAACAGGTTATGGTAGATTATGCACATAACCCTGCAGGTATGACAACAGTACTAAGAGAACTGAAAAACTCCTATGATGTAATGGTTAATGTGATAACAACATCATCAGAGTCCGGATTGGATGGAGATCATGAAATATTCAGTTGTTCAGCCGATTACTCGGATTATATTGTTCCAGCATCTTACAATGCATACCATTGTGCAAAAGATGCTCTTGAAAAAGGATTATATGATAATAAAATAGTGCTCCCAGATTATATGCCTCATGATAAAAAACAGGGAACATTAGGTGCAACAACAGAACAGGTGCTGGCAGGATTCACTAAATCATTAGATATTGAAGCAGATTTAATAGTATGTACTGGTGAAGCAGCCTTTAAATACAAGGACATGTTAATAGAAAAGTTAAACGAAAAAGAATAGTAAAAGTAATTTTTTCTACACACAATTTTTTTTAGGTATAAAAATGTTTTACTTTTACATTAATTAATCCTAGATATCTACTTATAAAATAAAAAATAAATCTAATATTTAATAATTATCTTCTAATGAAAGATTATTTAAAGATAATAAAAAAATTTTTTTCAAGTAGTATGTTAATAAATTAATTTATTAATCGGGGTGAAAAATTGTTTATAAAAGTTAGAAGGGATACATTAATCATTTTAATTTTAGCATTTGTTCTAATACTATCTGGTCGAGCAATGACCTACGTATCATTTGCATCAAGTGATAGTGTAGAAGATGGAGTTCCTATCGCAGGAGTAATGATAAAAGGAAATGATATAGTACCAACTTCTTCAATTAAATCAAATATACAAGCTGCCGGTTTTAGGGAAGGAAGTTATATTAAAGGAAATACCTTAATCACATCCCAAAGACAGCTATTGCTATCAGATGCAATACAAAACGCCGAAGAATTTGCTAAACAGGCAACCATACCAGGTACATCTATTGCACCAATCAATGTAGTTGATGTTCAAGTAGATTCCACAAGCGGAAATGTGGTTGTAAATGTTGTAGAAGATTTCTCAGTAATAAAAGTTAAAGTAGCTAACGGTTCTACAACACCATCAGCAAACACAGAGACAGGATAAGATGTTATTGGTGATAATATGACAAGACAATCAAAATATATGAAAATTTCCATTTTCTTGTTGCTCTTAATAATGTTTTCATCGGTAGCTAGTGCAACAATGAACGTAGCAGTCATAACTGATCCTACAGGAAAAGATCCTAACGGGTGTGCAGCAGGAAGTCAGTCATTTGCAGCAAACATGTTCCAGTCAACATTTATATTCTCACAGGAACGTAAAATAGCACTCCTATCCGGGGGTGAAGGTACATCAGATGTACGTATAGCTGCAATTATTACTGCACTAACACAACTTCAAGCCAATGCTACACTAGAAAAAATAGTTGGAGTTGCACAAAGCTTTGATGGTATACGTCTAATGGCTGTTAATCCTACAGATGGTATTGCAGTAGGAGGAGATTTCCAGGTATACGTGGTCACAGTAGACAGTAACAGTAATATTAAAGTACAAGCAGCAAGTGGTGGAGTAGTATCAATACCAGCAGGAACAAGAGGTGCAATAATTCACCTTCGTAACTCTGAAGGAAACCCAAAAAGTGGAACAGCAGACAGAGTAAGATTACAAACTGCTATGAACATGGGTAAAATGATTCGTGATGGATACCCAGCAACAACAATCGTAGAAAAAGCATTCGAAGAAGTAGCAAAAGATTCTGGAGAAAACCATGGTGGTGGAGCAATTAACTTAATTTCTGGTGTCACTACAGGGGATATGTTTACTCCGGAACAATTAAATAGTGTTGGTTACGAAATGGATCAACCATACAGTAAGGTGAGTCAAACAGGATGGAGTATCGGATTCCCAGAAGCAAACAATTACCAAGTCTCACCAGTTGATGGAAGTCCACTAACCACAATATATGCTTATGAAGCATTAGGAAATGCAATCACAGTATCTAGTGACAATCCATCAGTATCAGTATATGGTTCAGACAACAGAGGTTTATATGAAGCAACACAAGATATTGTCTCCGCATCAGTTACCAGAAACGGTTATGATCCAGTTAAAATAACTGCATCACTTAATCGGGCTATAGACAGTGGAACAATAGTAGGTGTAGAACATTTAAGTACTTCAGATTTAAACGTGAAAGAAAATGTTAAAGCAGTAGGTGTTTATTACACGCCAGTATCAAATGGTAGAACTGCACCACAATGGAATTTACCAATAAACTCTCAAATATTTGATGTACTAGGAAATATTCAGACAGTTATAGGTATTCTATTGATATTATTAGCATTATTTAGAAGTTCTTTAATAAAATCATTCTTTAGAAGACGATAGTCTTCCAACCCTATTTTTATTATTTAATATTTTTTTCAGGTGTATTTTATGGCATTAATTTTAATAAGAGCAATGAATAAGAAGAAAGCTTTAAATTGTTTAGCAGATCTGGAAAGACATGCAAAATTAAACATAATCGGCAAACCAAAATCAGTTTCTTTAGAAAAAGTTTACAATGTAACAAAAAGAGTTATTAAACAAAATCCACGTGATGATATAAAACTAGCTATCCTGGTGAAAGTTGAACAAAACACTACAGATAGTATAATGCAAATACGTAAAATTCATCCACCAGCACATGTAATCGTAGTCAGTGAAGAATACCCTGAATACAAGGAATTAATGGATGATTACAATAAATCAAAAGTATTTGATGGTTATTATTCATCAAAAAAGAATAAAAAATAGTAAAAAAAAGATCTAAAAATTATTATTTTATTTTCTTTTAATA
>JAFRKG010000195.1 GCA_017431845.1 Methanosphaera sp.
CATTCCATGGATGCTAGGAATAAGATTAGGCTTTACCTATCATGCAACCTACCCCACCGTTACCAGTAACGCAGTTTCAAGGGAGAATAACCCATACAACAAGGTTAAAAGTATCCGTTCAAATAAATACTATACTAACACGCACCAAAAAAGAAAGAATTTAAGGTGCGAACAAAATTAAAGATAATCGCTCGTCGCACCAAAAAAAAATGGGGGTTAATTTTTAGCTTCAATGACTGTTTTACCATTCATGTATGGTACTAATACCTCTGGAACTTTTATGCTACCGTCTTCTTGCTGATAGTTTTCAAGAATACAGCATATAGTTCTTTCTGTGGCAATAGCCGTACTGTTTAGTGTGTGTAATGTGACTGCATCTCCTGCTCCTGCTTGTCCTACACGAGTTTTGGTTTTTCTTGCCTGATAATCTTTACAGTTTGTGCATGAAACCAGTTCCCTGTATGCATTGGAACCTGGGAACCATGCTTCGAGGTCATACTTTATTGCTGCATTATCATTTAAAGCTGAGGATACTATTGAAACTATCCTATATGATAATCCTAATTTTTTGTATATGTTCTCTGTTACTTCGAGTAATCTTTTATGTTCATTTACTGATTCTTCAGGGGTGGAGTATATGAACTGTTCAATTTTCTCGAACTGGTGTACTCTGAATATTCCCAGTGTGTCTTTACCGTGTGATCCTGCTTCCTTTCTGAAGCATGTTGATAATGCACAGTAACGTAGTGGAAGGTCTTCTGAGCTTATGATTTCGTCCCTGTGAAGTGCTGCTAGTGTTTGTTCAGCGGTTGCTATGAGGTACAGGTCCTCGTTTTCTACTTTGTATAGTGTTTCCTGGAATTCTCCTAGTTCGGATGTTTCTGCTGCTACTTCACTTTTTACGAAGAATGGTGTTTGTAGTGGTGTGTATCCCTGTTGTTTGAGTTCATTTAATGCAAATTGTATTAATGCAAGGTTTAAGAATAGTATGTCCTGTTTCAGGTAATAAAATCTTGAACCTGCTATGCTTGATGCTGTTTCTGTGTCTGCTCCGTCAATTTTTTGAATTAAGTCAACATGGTTTAATGGTGTGAATTCGAATGTTTTTTTGTTTCCTTCCTCTTTCACTATCAGATTATCATCTTCAGTGTCTGAGATTGGAACTTCTGAATCAATGATGTTACCTACCTTGTACCTGTAATCGTCACGGATTTTAATGTATTCCTCGATTTTTGGTTCAAGTTCTTTTATTTCATTGGCAACTTCTTTTGATTTGGTTATGACTTCTTCGATGTTACCTTCTTTTTTTGCTTGTTTGAATGATTTTGATAACTTATTTTTTTCTGAACGTAGATCGTTTAATCTTTTAAGTCCGTCTCTCCATAAATTATCGTATTCTATTACTTTTTCTGCGTTTGTTGTTTCTCTGAATCTTTTCTTTTCTGATTCAAATACTGTTTCAGGATTATCTCTAAATATTTTAATATCTAACAATAATATTACCCCAATTTTATACTTGTTCTAGTTCATCGTCTCTGTATACATCTGTTCCAGCAATTTTATCAAATAGTCTTGATGGGAAACCTAATACTTTTCCTATTATTACATCTATTATTAGTGGTACCCAGAATATTTTTGATACGTTTCTTATGAATGCTCTTGCATAACTCATGTATCCTTCTGAGTCTGACACGTAAAGTTTTGCTATTTTTTTACCTATTGTCTTGTTGGTTTTAGCTTCTAGTATTGTGAAATATGCTAATGTGACAATTATTAATACTGCGTATGGGTACCATGACAGTAATTGTTGATTATTGAATGATACTAATAATATGTATAGTATATTGTTTACTAGTGCTGTGAATAATGTTACTACTATAAAATCGAATATGAATGCTTTTAATCTTAATATGAAATGTTCCATATGACACCTCTTTTTTTTAACATACTCTTGGTACTGGATCTGCTATAGGTGGTTCTATTAATCTTTCTCCACCGATAAGAGTTTCCATGATTACACGTTTTCCTTCTGTTACTTCTCCTATTATTTCTGCATCTTTTCCATATTTTGTTTTTCTTATTGCTTGTAGGATGTCTTCTGCATCGTCTGCTTTAACTCCCATTACGATTTTTCCTTCGTTTGCTACTTCGAATGGGTCAATACCTAGCATGTCTGATACAGCTTCTACTTCTGATTTAACAGGTATTCTTTCTTCGTCTAAACGCATTCCTACTGATGCTTTTGTTGCCATTTCGTTTAATGCGTTTGCTATTCCTCCACGTGTTGGGTCTTTCATTGCAGTGATTGTTCCTACTTCTTTTGCTGCTTCGACCATTGACCATACTGGTGCTACGTCGGATTTTAGTTCTGTTTCGTAACCGAATCCTTCACGTTTTGACATGATTGCCATTCCATGGTCTCCTACGCTTCCTGTGATTATGACTTTGTCTCCTACTTCTAGTCCGGAGTCTCTTACTATGTCTTCTTTTTTACCTATTCCTATTCCGGCTGTTGTTATTATCATGCTGTCTAGCTTGTCACTGTCTATTACTTTTGTGTCCCCTGTGATTATTGCTGCGTCGACTTCTTCACATGTTTCGTTCATTGATTTGATTATTTTTTCAAGGTCTGCTCTTTCGAATCCTTCACTTATTACCATTGCATTGCTTAATGATACTGGTTTAACTCCCATTACTGAGATATCGTTTAATGTTCCGGCAGCAGATATTCTTCCTATGTCTCCCCCTGGGAAGAATAATGGTTGAACAGTATGTGCATCTATTGTTGTAACCACCACATGGTCATCATCTAATGGTATTGTTGCACTATCATCTAATGATTCTAATCCAATCCCACCATTTACACTAGTTTTTGACAGGTTTCCCAGGATTATGTCTGAAATCATGCCCTGCATGACTTCTCCCCCTGCACCATGAACCATGTTAATTTTATCATCACTATATGCCATTCATAAAACCTTCTATTTGTTTATTTTATTTGATAATATTTATGTTATTCATATTATTTATACATCATTTAAATAGGATTAAAGATAAGAAATGATGAAAAACTATTCCAATAAAATTAATGATTTTACGGATAAAATTAATTATAATAAAAGAACAAAACTAGAACATAATTATTAAATAATCAAAAAAATATTCAGAAGGAAAAAAACATAAAATAGAAGGAATACAAGTCTATGAATCCTAAAAGAAATTATTATAAGATATTGAAGGTTAAGATGGATGCAGATAATAAAAGCATTAAAAAAGCATACAAAAAATTAGCATTAAAGTATCATCCAGATGTTAACCCGTCAGAAAATGCTGAGAAGAAATTCAGAATACTTACAGAAGCATATAACGTGTTAATAGATAAACAAAAGAGAAAGGAATATGATCATAAGAGAGCATCCTTAATAAGAAAACAAGCACAAATTAAAAAGAATGAACTGAAAATAAAGGAAGGCAAACAGAGACATAGAAGACAAGCAAGAAGAAAAAACAATATATCCAAGTATGTTAAGTTAGCAGGCCAGCTTGAAAGAGATTATGGCCTAGTATCAAGTGCTCTGGGTTTAGTAGTTAATAATTCATCACTTAAAAGAGGAAAAGGTTCACCACATAACAGTTCAGCATTAAATATTGTATCCAACTTATTAAGTACTGCATCATCTTCACATAAGGGTCATAAACATCGCTACCGAGGAGACAGATATTAACACCACCATTTACCTTAACTATTTTTTTTAAGAATTTTATCAATAAATTTAAATATTAAAGAAATGATATATTATATTATTATTGTAAAATAGTATATACTAAGATAATACTCATTTACAAATGATTACAAAAGATAATCAAAATAAACATTTATACGAGTATTATACGGATTTTAATTATAATTAACACATGTAATTACATGGACAATAAAACTTGAGGTGAAATATATGGCTATTTGGCAAGGAAGTTCATTAAGAAAACCAACTGGAGCAAGATCCAGAAGAAACAGAAACAAAAGAAACGCTGAATTCTGTAGAACACCAGCAGATACCAGAATCGGTGAAGAAGTTAAAAAAGAAATTATCGTAAGAGGAAACGGTACAAAAGCAAGAGCAACCGTAGCAAACAGAATCAACGTTATCGACCCAAAAGATAACTCCAGCAAAAACGTTGAAATAAAAACCGTACTCGAAAACTCCGCAAACGCTCACTTTGTAAGAAGAAACATCATCACAAAAGGAGCAGTAGTAGAAACCGAAATCGGTAAAGCAAAAATAACTTCAAGACCAGGTCAAAAAGGAATAGTAAACGGTGTATTAATCGAATGAGCATTCCAAAAATAATTGAAGAACAGGTAACGGAGCTACTCAGCTCCATAAACCATGATCTTCCAGACGACATGGAACTAGAACTGGAAGGATACTATGACAGAGGATTCTTCGTATCAAAGAAAAGATACGCTGTCATATACGAAGGTGAAATCACCGTCAAAGGATTAGAACTAGTAAGAAGAGACTGGGCACCAGTAGCAAAAAACACACAACACGACGTGTTAGAAGCAATACTGAAAGATGCATCACCAAACAAAGCAAAAAAGATAGTGAAAAACGTTATCAAAAAACTAAACAGTGGTAATGTACCAATCGAAGACCTAGTAATTCATACAAAACTAACCAAAAAACCAGAAAACTACAAACAAACAGCCCCACACGTAAAAGCAGCCGAAAAACTAAGACTACACGGCCAAAAAGTTACAAGTGGAACAATAATAAGATACGTCATAACCAAAGGCAACCAGCCAATCAGCAAACGTGCAGAACCAGTAGAATACATTGGAGACAAAGAATACGACCCAGAATACTATATTCAAAACCAAGTACTTCCAGCAACACTACGAATACTAGAATCCATCGGATACTCCGAAGAACAAATCATGAACAACGAAAGACAAACAAGTCTCGACAGCTTCTTTTAAACCCCCACAAAAAAACAATTTATCTTATTTTATAACAAAAATTTAATTATCATACTATTAAAATTAAATAAAAAAAGAATAAGTAAATTAGTAATTCTTTTGATACCAGTAACATAGAGTAGTAGGATAAACTAACAGAACATGATTAATCTTGAGCATCGTATAACAATTTACTTGAATTTAATTTCTGTTGAGCTTTCTTGAAAAATTATGATACCTCATCCAAGGATAACACCTTCTTTTCTTATATTCTCTAAAAATGAAAAATTTTTGGTTTTTTCATAACGTTGTTTTGTCATAATATTAGTAGAAACATATTCATCTTCTTTAATAATTGTGTTTAAAACTTCCTCAGCTATTAAATCTTCTATTTTTTCATAGTTATCTGTTATTATTAAGATATCTATATCTGAATTTTCATTATCCTCTCCTCTTGCTACGGAACCATATAATATTATCTGTTCAATGTACTTTGATTTAATTGATTGAGCAAAATTTTTTGCTATTTCCATCCTATTTTTCATGATTATCAACCATTATTTGTAGTATCCTCTTTTTGTTAAGTTATGTATCTCTTATTATAGTTTTATGATTCTTCGAATAGATAGTCAAGTTCATTGTTAATGTTTTTATTTTTTCACGATTTTCTAAAGCTGTATTATCTTCTTCATCTAGTAAAATACCTTTTTCAATAATGTATAAAAGTTTTTGAACATCTTCTTCTGTTAAATTGTTGTATTTATTTGCACATGCTCGAGTTTTACTGCCATCCAAGCTAATATTATTAAAATCAATTAAATCCTTGTTGTGTCCATAGTTAATTGTTTCAAGAAAGATTTTTTCTATCAAATCTTGATGTTTTCTTTTAAATGAAGCAAGTGTACTGAAAACAGGTGTCTCAAAACCTGCAACATACATAAATACAATGTTTTCACGTACAATACGTTCCAATTTACGACTAGTATGAATACCATAAATCATCCCTAAGACAATGATTCGAATTAACAAGGCAGCGGATAAGCTTTCTGACCAGGAGTATCCATATACTCAAAATCAATGTCACTAAAATCAGCACAATTAACAAGTTTTTCAACAAAAAAACAAACA
>JAFRKG010000196.1 GCA_017431845.1 Methanosphaera sp.
AATAACAACTATAACAATAATTAAAATAATAATAAATTAAAACAAAGAAAAATTAATGAAAATAATAAAAATAAAAATCAAAAAATAATCTAAAATAAAAATAAACTAATAAAATTATAACTACTTAAATTGACAGCATTGAAAAAAATAATTAAAATAAAGTTTAGTATTTTGGTGTTTTATGTGTTATTTTTTTTTGTTTATTCTTCGAAGAGTTTTATGAATTCTTCTGCGGTTTTTTCTCCTGTGTAGTCTGCGTTTTCTTTGTGTTTTCCGTTGTCGCTGCTGGTGCATATTGCGATTATGTCGTTTTCTTCCATGTATTGTTTGGGGTTTTCTAGTTTTGGTCCTGTTTCGCTTGCGTGTATGTATGCTGTGCCGCTGGCGTTGTCGTTTACGCAGTCTATGCTGTCGTAGAACCATGCTAGTACTACTGTGTTTCCTCTTTTTCTTACTGTTCTGCCTCTGTTGTCTGTTCCGTTTGTTGCTAGTTCTCTTATGGTGGATGGGTCTGCTCCATTGAATAGGTGGAATATTATTGCGTTTGTTATGTTGTGTTCGTATAGGTAGTGTGTGTTTTGTGACATTTTGTTGGGTCCTACTTCTGCGCTTACTATGTTGAATCCTTCAGCTTCTAGTTTGTCTGTGATTGTTTTGAGTATTTCTTCGTCTTTGTTGTTTGTATGGTCCATTGCGAAGTATATTGGCCTTGTTTTGTCTAGTGGTGTGTTGTTTTCTTTTGTTGTGGTGTTGTTTGTTGTGTTTGTTTTATATGGTGGTGGTGTGTGGTTTTGGTGTGTGTGTTGGTTGTTTTGGGTGAGGTTGTCGGGGTTGTTTGTTATGTTAGATTGGATGTTGATTGGGTTGGTTGCTGTTGTGTTGTTTAATAGGCATATTATTGTTATGGTTATTGCTGTGAATATTATTATTTTCTTATTCATAGTTTTTGTCCCATTAATTTTATTATTATATGTTTATTTTTGGTGGGTATTTATAGTTTTTAGTGGGTTGGAACAATTTTTACTATGAAGTTGGTTTATTTTATTTTAAAAAAAGTAATGTATAGAAGTTTTATTGAAGTTGTCAGTTTACCCTTTGTGCTTGTAGTTTTTATTCGGGTTTAGGGGGATATTTTCTACAAGCTATATAAATTTTGGATTAATCTTTGAATTGTATTTGTTTCTTATGGTTTGGGAATATATTTAATTTATTATTATTTTTTTTTTGGAGGGTTCTTCAATAAAACTTTCCGTGTTTATGATTTTTAGGATTTTTTTTTCTTAGTTTGTGTTTAAAGAAATACTTTATTGTACATATAATATACACAACTTGTACATATATTGTACATATTAATGTTTATCTTCATAGTATATAAAGGTTTGTACAATTATTAAACAAATTATATTTTTGTAAAAAAAAATAATCATCAATCACTAAAAGAATTAACAACCTCAATAGTCAAACTGGTAAGATCATCAACACTATCAATCCTCTCAAGAACCAAATCCTTAAAATTACCCAACTCAACAGGCAAAGGAGTACGGCCACGAGTCCATAAAACAACAAGATAACCCTCATCATCACTAATCCTCTTCTTAATCTCACCAAGAGACAAACCCTCATGAATAGTATTCAAAGAATCATCCAAGATATCATCCACAAAATAAGGATTAATCTCAACATTATCCGATAAGATCTCATCACCAGCAAAGAGGGTAATTCTACGATAAGGACTAGTGAAACGACCAGTCTTACCATCATTCTCCTTAGACTTACGAGTCCTAAGATATTCAACTACAAGATTAACTCCACCATCAAGTTTAAGAGTTTCATATGGTACATCACCAATTAAGCCATCAAATCCAGGATTTTTAACTGCCATAATATCACATAAAAAAAATTATAAATTCCTACTATTAACTATCTCATTCAAACAACATAAAATTAATCATACAATAAAAAACAAAAACAATAAACAACCACAAAAAAACCGAAAAAATGGGGGTAAAAAAAGATATGAACCAAGAAGAAATAAACAAATTATACACACCAGAACAACACACCAAAACAATCACCACCCAAGAATACACACAAAAATACGTAAACAAAGAAAAAACACTACAAGCATGCCAAGAATGCCCACAATACAACAAAAACTGGGCATGCCCCGAATTCCAAGACAACACATACCAACTATGGAAAAAATACCAACACATAAAACTAGTAATGACAAAGATAAACTACACACAAGAAGCACAAAACAAAACATACAACCAAGAACATCTAAACAACATAATAGAAAACACACTATGGAAAGAAAGAAAAAAACTAATACAAAAACTAGAACAAGAAGAAAAACAAACAAACGGCAGATACCTATCCGCCGGATACTGCACACACTGCAACACCTGCACAAAAACACAAGACAAACCATGCAAACAACCCGAAAAATGCAGGTGCAGCATAGAATCCATAGGAGGACTAGTCACAGAAACACTACAAGGAGAATTCAACGAAGAAATAAAATGGATCAAAGAAGGAAAACTACCCACAAACCTAACACTACTCATGGCACTACTATACTAAAAACCTATAACAGAAAACAAACAAAAAACAATAATATACAACAACAATAAAATGGGGTGACATATTGCAAACAGAACGATTCGAAACATTCATCGACGCAATACTAGCAATAATGATGACCGTAATGGTACTGAAAATACCACAACCAGAAACCCTAACCTTCACAGGAATATGGAACCTACGAATAATGTACCTAGCCTACATAATAAGCTTCATAGTACTATTCAGCATATGGGACCACCACCGGAAATTCTTCGAAAAAGTACAAAACATAGACGACCACGTAATATGGATGTACTCAGTACTCATATTCTTCATAACATTCGTACCCTACATAACCGCATGGGTAGCACACCAACCCTATGACTACATACCAGAAATAACATTCGGACTCATATTCTTCATAGTAAACATACTATTCGTAGTATCAACCATACTAACAATAAAAAAAGACGCACACAACAACCTACTAGAAGAAATAAGCTACAACAAAATATTCATCATGAACACAGCACTATTCATAATAGGAGCAATAATAGCAACACTAGGATACCCAATAATAATGATGATAATATGCCTACTAACCGTAATAACATGGAACCTGGCAACACACATACAAGAAACATACAACACGGGGTGAAAACATAATGCAAACAGAAAGATTCGAAGCACTAATAGATGCAATACTAGCAATCATAATCACAATAATAGTAATGGAAATACCACTACCAGCAACACCCACACTCACAAGCCTACTAGAACTACTACCAGACTTCATAGCATACACACTAAGTTTCATAATATGCTTCAACCTATGGAACTACCACCACACACTATTCGACATAGTAAACAAACTAGACAGCACAATCACATGGACAAGCGCAATAAGCATGATGATAATAGGACTACTACCACACGCAACAACAATGCTAGCAACAAACATGAACTCATTCACAGCACAAGCAATGTTCGGACTAATATTCTTCCTAACAAACATAAACTTCTACATAGTAGACCAACTACTAATACGAAAAGACCCAGCAAACATAGCACTACGACTAAAACTAAAAAACACAAAACAAAACATGATATTCACAACCATACTATACACAATAGGATACATCATAGGCTACCTATACTATCCACCAGCAATAATGATAACATGCATACTAAGCATAATACTATCATTCCTACCACAAAAAACAAAAAACAAAATAAAACTACCCCTCTAAACCATACCCTCTTATCCGACTAATATATTAAAACAAAAAAAAAATAAACACAAAAAAAATAAAATAATACAAAAAAAAATAAATTATACAATAAACAAAAAAAAGGTGAAACACATGGGATTCCTAAGCCAAGTAATAGGACACGCAGACATAGGCGGAGACATAAGCATAATAGAAGAATACCTATTCGAAAACGAAACAGTAATACAATCATTCCACTTCCTAAGAGACTCAATAATACTAACAAACCTAGGAATATACACCGTAGACATACAAGGACTCAGCGGAAAAAAAGTAGAAGTAAAATTCTTCCCCAAAAAAACAATCAGAACAATATCATTCGAAACAGCAGGAACATTCGACATAGACGCAGACATAAAAATAGGAGTAACAAACAACCCCGAAATACTACCAGAAGGAGGATCAGTAAACGTACCAATAACCTTCAAAGTACCATCAAACCAAACACAAGAAGCCAAACAAATAATCAAACTAATCAAAAAACACTACTTGTGTGATTAGTCAATAGATATGTAAATTATATCTATTTTCATTCTATTTTTTATTTTATTTAATTTTCTTTATTAAATATATCTTTGATATATTCACCTAAATGTTCAATAATACCAACAACTAAAGCATTTCCCATCATAAAATATCTTCTTCTTTCAGTCATATTTTTTGATTCAATATTTGTCCAATCATCTGGAAACATGTTAATACGTTCTGCTTCGATAGGAGTTAAAATTCTTAATTTACCAGTAACTCTATCTTTAACTACATGTGAGCTACGATTAGTAGTACTTTCACTAGTTAACATAGTTCTAGCAGGAATATCTAATTTATCAGGAAACGGTATGGAACCTTCAGCAAAGATATATTTTTCACCAGATTTATGTGTTCTTTCAATTCTTTTTTTACCTTTCAGATAAGTAAATTTTTCTAATTTAGCTTCATCTAAGAAATATTTAGAATCAACTTCTCTATTTTCTATGATATTGTCTAATGTAGTTGGATTAGACTTTACTGGTTCAGTTTTTACAGAATAAATATGACCCTTATTCATAACTCCTGCATTAAAGAAATGTAATTCAAAATTATCACTAACATCAACTATATCATTGTATTTTTCTTCATTAAGTAAACCTTTAGATTTATCTAAAATTTTATCTTTTATTGGGAAACTTTCAGCAAATAACCCCTTTTTAAATGTTACTTCAGCGTTACGGAATTTATTCATCTCTTTAAAGTAATTAGTTGATGAATGGTATGCAAATATAAATACTCTTCGTCTTTTTTGTGGAAAACCATAATCTGCAGCATTAATTACTCTCCATTGTACATTATATCCATGGTCATATAATGATCTTAACATAACACCAAAATCTTTTCCTCTTTGTGTTGAAGGGGATCTTAATAATCTATCAACATTTTCTAATAAAATAAATGGTGGATGTTTTGCTTCTATGGTATCAACTATGTCCCACCATAAAACTCCTTTAACTCCTTCAATACCTTTTTCATTTGATTTTGTACGTGCAACACTATAATCTTGACAAGGAAACCCTCCAACTAAAAGATTATGGTCAGGTATTTCGTTTTTATTAACTTTATTAATATCTATATTAACATGATTTTTTGATTCTCCGAATCGTTCAATATAACATTCAAATGCTGGTTGAGTTTTAGTTGAAGGTTCCCATTGGTCAGCATATACAAATTTCCAAGTATTATCTTCTATAACTTTATTATTTGATAGTTTAACTTTGTTTAAACCACATCTAAAGCCACCAACTCCTGCAAATAATTCAGCTACTGTTCGTTCCATAACTTTTAAGCTCCCCCATCTTTATATAAATATTTATATGGATAAATCATATATAAATTTAAGGAGTAATGATAAGTATTAAGTGATTACGATGAATTTTAAAACAATTGATGAATTATTAGATTATACTAAAAATATTGTTGGAAAATCAATAAATGATATTGTTAAAGATAAAGAAGATTTTAATGATACTCACTCAATGAATAAAACTAAAGGGATTCTAGGTAATCTAGTGGAAACAGAATTTTATCATTATTCTGTTAATAATGATCCAAATGCAGATTTTGATAATTTAGGTGTAGAATTAAAAGTTGCTGGATTGATAGAAGGTAAAAATGGTTTAAGAGTAAAAGAACGTTTAGTATTAACTATGATTAATTATATGAATATTGTAAATGAAACTTTTGATACTAGTCATTTAATAGAAAAAAATAAATTAATACTTATATTATGGTATAATTATGTTAAAGGACTTGATTGTAAAGATTATAAATTTATAAATTTCTTTTTATTATCCTTATTTAGAGATAAAGAAATTATAGAAAATGATTATAATATTATACGAAACAAAGTTTTGGAAGGTAAAGCCCATGAATTATCTGAAGGAGATACAACATATTTGGGAGCTTGTACTAAAGCAAGTAAATCTACAGATAGAACACAACAACCAAAATCTTCAATTCCAGCTAAACCACGAGCTTTTTGTTTAAAACATTCATACATGAAATTATTATATGAAGAAATGTCTTCTGATAATTTCCATTTTCCTTCTGAAAGAAAAAAACATAATTACTTGTCTGTTATAGAATATGTTGAAAGTAAATTAAAACCATATTTTAATAAAACACAAAAACAAATATGTGATGAATTAAACATTAATATAGAAAATAATCCTAAAAATATTAATAAAATGATTTCTGATAAAATAATAGGTAAAGATAAAGATTTAATAAACATTGATGAAATATTCAAATATTCAACCTACATTATTAAAAATAGTCCATATTATGGAGATAATAAACCTAAAGAGAGGATGTCATTTAGAAATATATCTTTATCTGAATTAGAAGAATCTTGGGATAATTCTGAATGGAAATTATATTTTGAGCAAGTAACTATAATTAATATTAGATATTTCTATGAAAATTCAAAAAGTAAAAATGGAACGGGTATTCTTAAGGATGTGAAAAAAATTACTTTTAATAATCAAGATTTAGAATCAATGAAGAAAACATATAACATGTTAAGATTAGCTATACAAAAATATAAAAATAGAGAGTTAGGTGAAGAAATTGAGAATTATTTCCAATTATTACCTACACCTAATTCATTTGAAGGACAAATTTTAGATATTTTGCCTAAAAGATCCAGGGGTAAAAATAGTTATAAAACATTATTTGATAACAATAATGATACAACTAAAGTAGCATTTGCATTAACAAAAGACTTTTTATCAGGAAAAATGTCATGAGTAGTATGAGTATTTTTGGTATGTTTTCTCCTTTTTCTTTAATTTTGTTGTTCATACTTTTTTTTCTCCTGTTTATTTGATTCTTGTGTCTGTTTTTTCGTTGTATATTAGTTGGTAGTATTGGTTTTGTGTTTGTAGTATTGTTTGTGTGATTGTTTCTTGGTTTGTTGGTGTTAGTGTTTGTTGTAGTAGTGTGAGTAGTTGTGTTGTGTATTGTATTTGTTTTTTGGTTTTTTGTTGGTTGGTGGGTGTGTTTTCTATTGTTTTGATTGTGTTTGATTCTATGTGTTCTAGTAGGTCTAGTATCATTGATTCTAGTGTTGTGTAGTTGTAGAGTTTGTTTTGGTGTTCGGGGTTTTCGGTTATTGTTTTTGATAGTTGTGGTAGGTATTGTGTTCTGGTGTAGTTTATTGTTCCGTATTGTTTTATTGTGTTTGTGAAGTTGTTTGTGTTTGTGTTGTTTAGTGTTGTGATGATGTTTTGTAGTGTTTGTGTTTGTTGGGTTAGTGTGTTATTACTTTTTTGTGTTTTGTTCATATTCATGTGTTATATTTTTGTTTTGTATTGTTTATTAAGTTATTGATTTTTCTTGTTTTTGTATTACTTTTTTGTTGTTTGTTTGATATTTTGGTATTACTTTTTTTAAGAATTAGTGTAGTTTGGTTAAGTTTTTGTTTATTGGTGTGGAGGGGTGTGGGGGGTTATTTTTGTAGTATTTTTAGCATTGCGAGGTTGTCTTCTAGTGATTCTGTTGTGTTTTTTATGCCTTCTAGTAGTACTTCGTCGATTTCTAGTTCTTCTAGGTATTCTATGTATCGGGTTAGTTCTTTTATGTTGAATTCCATTATGTTTTCGTGTATTGCTATTTTGATTTCTTTTTTTTCGTATTTGTCTTGGAATTCGTCTAGTTCTTTTTTTAGTCTTTCTACTTCTGATTCGCAGAATCCTAGTTCTAGGTTGAGGTTTGGGTTTTCTGGGTCGTTTAGTAGTTGTTGTTTTAGTGTTATGATTCTTTTGTTTAGGCTTTCTTGTACTTTTATTAGTTCGTTTCCTTTGTTGTATTTGTGTTCGTATAGTTTTCTTTCGTGTATCATTTCTTCTATTTCTTTGTGCATTTGGTAGTCGTATATCATCTTCTTTTGTTTCCTTTTTTTGTGTTATTTGTTATTTTTGTTTTGTTTTTTATTTAGTTTTATCTGTCTTTTTTGTTAATGGGTGTTGTTTTATAGTTGTGTTATGGTTTTTGTGTTTATTGGTTTTAGTATTTTGAGGTTTATGTTTATTGTTTTCCATTTTCCGTCGATGTATCCCATTTTTGCTAGTTTGTCTAGGTATGGTTTTAGTTCGTTTTTCCATAGTTGTAGTTTTTCGTGTTTTTTGCTTGTTATGGTTGTTCCGACTTTTTTGTTTACGAGTATGCTTTTTAGTATTGATTTGTATAGGTTGTTTTTCATTTTATTTTTTCATTCCTTTTATTTTTTTTGCATTTATTATTATATTATATTAAAGTATATAAAGGTTATTAAATTATTATATTATTACTTTGCAATATATTCTTATTAAAACATATGATTTTCAGCAAACATTGATACCTCTCACATAACATATAATTGTAAAACACATATTGGAGTGAAATAATTATGAATCAAAGAATAACATTATATATGGATCAATCCCATGTGGATTATCTGGATCAGTACAAGAATAAGAGTAAAATAGTAAAGGAAGCATTAAATGAATTCCGGCTAAATAAGGAATATTTACTGCATCAAAAATCTTTGATAGAAAGTGATATTAAAAAGATACAAGTTGATTTAGCTAAGGAAAAATTAAAATTAAATCGGTTAAATAAGAAACTTAAAGAAATTGATGAAATAAACAATTTCAGGCCTAAACTATATGAGGAGTGCGTGGATATTTTAAGGGCAATACCATATGCTGGTCAAAGAGATTTGGAGTTTCAGGCAAACAGGATGGATGTTGATGTTAATCAATTTAAGAAGTGGTTACGTGATGATGGTTATTATGAGGAAATTTTCTTATAATTTCCATAACATTATTCCTTCTCTTTTTTATGGTGGGTATGATGTTCATAGAATATGGTAGGATGTAAGAGTTTATTCTAAATTTTCCCAAGAGTGAATAAATTTTTTAGGTTATATCGTCTTACAAATTGTATGATGTTATGATTATTATTTGAATAAAGGGGGTGAATATTAATGTTTAAAGGTTTGAAACAGTGGTATTATGAGTATGGGGGTTTGATTGAAATAATATACTAAGTGATTGAATATTAAATACAATAAACATATATTATAATAAACAATATATATAAATAATAATA
>JAFRKG010000197.1 GCA_017431845.1 Methanosphaera sp.
AAATTGGAATACAACAAGACATATACGCCACATTTCTACTATATAACGTATTTTGCTATTCCAAAATATATTTAAACTTAATAATTAATAAAAATATGAGAAAAAAAGGAAAAAAAATTATTATGATGTAAATCAATCCCATCTTATCAGCAGATTAAAAATAGATTTATTCGAAACAATATTGGATCCATCAAAAGTGAAAAACTTCATCAATAACTTAATAAAAAAATGCATACCCGCACCAAACAAAGTAAAAGAGCCCCGTGAATATGAAAGAAAGAAAATAACACCCAACAGATACGTACAAACACAATACAAACCAACATTTTAAAAAAAATGAATAATAAAAAAAACGGAGCAAAAAAATATTTCATTTAATAATCTTAACCTGACGACATTGAACAAAATAACAATTATGTAAAGTACTCACTGTTAAAAATAAAAAAAGTAAAAAGTTTATTTTAAAGAAAGATAATTTCAATAACAGTACCACCATAATCTCCAATAACACTATAGAAAATTGCTTTAATTTAATATCCATTAACTATAATAGTTATTGTTTACGTACTTCTTATTCGTGAAGAAAATAATTAGTGGTTTTAGAAGGTTCCACCACCTCCACCACCAAATCCTCCACCACCAGAGCTTCCAATTCCTGAACCTGAATCATAATCGGACTCTGATTGTGATATTGTGTGGAATGAGGATTCAACATGAGAAAATCCGTTATAGTATACGAATGATACTGCAGAGCTGTCATTGAATGTGTCATCCGTCACGTCCATTGATCTGAAGTATTGTTTCATGTTTTTACTTACCGTATCTGCACATCCCAGTGCTGAAGCGTATACAAGGTATTTACCCCATACCTGCACTGATGCAGGCGGTCTTTCTTCTATTAAACTGTAGTCTTTGATGTATTTTTCGAAGTTTTTCCATTTCTCATGCACCTCTCTTCCTTCAGGCGTCCATCTTCCGGCAACCCTATATGGCATGACAAACATTATAACGCCTCCAAACATGAATAGTGCAAATGCTGCCAGGGCTACCATGCCAAGATATGACGGTAATATTTCAAATTCGAAAAGAATCATCACTACAACGAATAAAATGCCATATAATACTGCTAGGTAAAGCAGCAGCTTTGAACCCTTGTTGTCAAAGTACTGTTTTAGCCAGGTGTCTGATGCTTCCTGTTTAGCCTGTTTTTCCCAGGTATGTGAGAAATCAACAAATTGTGCATGATGAGATCTTTTGCCTATATATCCTATTGATATGTCGCCATCTTCTGCAAATGACGTCAGAAAGTCTATCATCGATTTTTCATGTTCCTTAAGATTACTTGTGTCTTTATCTGTTTGTCTGATAATTGTACTTTCCGCATCATTCACCACTACCTTGAAGTATTTTCTTTCTATTAAATCAAGTATTGTTGCATATTTTGCATTTTCAGTGAAATGACCTATTTCACCGTCCATCAAGGAATTTACCTGCAGTATTGATGCGTCGGTTGGAAAATCATACTCGTACTCTGCATCATAATCTATTTTCGGTTCTCTACCATACAATCCATAGATTCCAAATGGTATCAAGGCCATTATAGCCAGTATAATCCATGATATTGATGTTATAGTCCCCTGTGTATTTCTTTCTTCCTGGTATTTTCTTTGATCTGCTTCAATAAGTTCTTTTGCATCCATATCAATTACTTGAGCGAATGTGGTGTTTTTGAAGTAGGATGTAGGCATCAATATACGCTGTTCAAATGAGGTGTGTGCACCAATGTTATCCAGTTTTGTTGTCAGTGTGTCGTCACTCGTCCACTGGCTTGAAACAACATTGTCTTCCGGGTTGTTCCATAGTTCTGTGTTGTTCTTGCTTCCAGGTATGTGAATGGTTGATTCCATATGGTCTACGCCTGTGTTCCAATTGTTACCCCATGTCATATACTGGAAGTCTACAATATCATTATAGATTTTTACACCTTTTCTTATGGTGTACTTGTATGTTACTGCTACCTTTGCATCTTTTGTTTTCTGGGTTTTGGCAGCATCGGTGTAAAGCCATACTTTTATTAGTGTTGAACCATTATTTCTAATAATATCCAATTTGTTGTAATATCCAGGAGTTTTTACTGAAATATTCCTTACTGCCTGCCCGTCGCTTAAGGGAATCTCCCTGTAAACTCCATTTACACTTCCTTCTATATCATAAACTATTTCCTCAGTTATTACTGTGGATCCGTCATCTTTTACTGTTATATCTTTAATTACTGACGGGATTGTGAAATCTCCATCAGATGCTAGGGATACTGGCATTAGTATAAACAGTAAAATTAATAATATGATTAATATCTTCTTACCACTCATTTTTAATCCCCATATTTTTTTATTATAAGAGTGTTGGCATAAACTCTCTTTCTTAATACTTTTATATTATTTTCATATATTTATTTTTATTTTTAATCATTTTATAATTTTATTATGAAGTATATATTTGAATATTAATATATGATAATAAAGTTTATATGTTAATTTATAATAATTATATTGTAAAATCATGATTTTTTTCAATATTTACTAAAATATTTATAA
>JAFRKG010000198.1 GCA_017431845.1 Methanosphaera sp.
ATCACCAATTTTAAAACTACCATAAGGTTTTTCTTTAAAATTTACTTTAATTTTTTCTTCCATTATCACCATTCTCCTTTTTTAAGTAAGAATATCCAACTAAAATAGCTTCTGCAATATCATCTTGGTTTTTTTTACTATATTTACTTATGTATTGTAAATTTGTTCCAAAAACATCATTTGCCATTTTTACCGCTCTCTCTTTTAATGCAACTCTATCATTAATTTGATCTTTGTGTAGTTTTTTCTTATCTTTTTCACCACACTTATTACAAATCTTAAATTCCAAACCAGATATATCTTCAAAACTATTATTACAAGTATCACATTTATATAATGTATGATGGATGCCTATTTCTGTTCTCCATGCTGTTGGTCTTAATGTATACATCTTAATATGATGTGTATGTGCAATAGCCAATAAACAACCTTGTAAAACACATAAATTTTTACCAACATCTAAATCGGAATGTATAGAAACTGGGACATCTTCACACACTATACAATCAATGTGATATGATGTAATCAATTCTTGAATTTTATCATACATATATGTGGTTCTTTCTGATGTTTCTTTGCCTTGAATTTCAATTAGATTATAAGCTATTAATTTTTCATTATCAAAAACAGCCCAACCAGTTCTACGAGTACTCATATCTAAACTTAATAATTTCATACAATTTTCCTTTCTAATATCTAAAAAAATGGTCTTGCCACTATTGAAAACAGTGCAAGACCACATTATTAAATACTAAATTTAAAGTTAGGTTCTCCAATTTCACCATAATAAACAACTTTTATTTCTGGATCAGTATAGCCTTTTTCATTTTTTGCTATTAAACCAAACCCTTTAAAATTTATATATATAAGGTCATCAACATATGTAACCTTACACATTTCACTTTTTTCAATAATATCTTTTTGTACAACTTCTACTTTTTCAACTTTTTTAGGAGTAGATGTTGCAACATTTTTTGCATTAGACATATTCTTAACCTCCTTGCAATTTTTATATGCACTTGTATGAATAACCTTCAATAAAGTGGAACAATATCTTTGATAAGGACAAAGAGCCCCAGTTTGACAAACTAGGGCTTCATTTTCATAGTGTGCATATTTGCAAAGTGGGTATTCAATACAAGCCATTAAGCACTCGTTACAGTAACAGCAATCGTTGTTCCAAGATTCAAACCAGTAGAATCATAAGTTACGCTAATAGTTGTAGAACCAGCAGATGCAGCTGTAATAACACCAGTTGTGGCATTTACAGATGCAACACTTGAATCTGAACTAGCAAATGCTAATTTATCTGTCAATAGCTCGTTACTATATACTCCACCTCTAATAGCATAGATTGATGGTGTAATAGTTCCACCAACAACTAAAGCAATTTTACTTGGTACAGAAGCTATTGCAACTGGCTCAACAATAGAAGCTGTATCTGGAATAAATGTCCATTCAGCATATTTTTGTTGTCCGCAAGAACTTGTATCTGTATATGATAAAGCTGTACCAGAAATATTAGTAGATGAAACACCATCGGCTGTAAATGAAAAATCAATAGTACCTGTGAATTTTAATCTAGGAATTACAATTTCATATGTACCAATAGTTCCATCTTGTTCTTGTGCTCTAACATGCATTACCGCTTTTACAGTCTTTGGCTGAGTATCTGCATTAATTGTAATATTAGAAACTTGTGCATTATTATATGCATAAGAACAAATACATTCACCATTAACACCAGCACCAACATTAATACTAGAGCTATTTGGTTTTGCAATATCAGTAATTGTACCATTTGGTAGTATTACATTAACCGGTCCAACTGGTGTCTTAGAAAGTGTTACAGCACAATTAGTTGCGGTTACACAATCATTAAATACATAAACATTTTTAGCACCAACAACAATATCCGTTCCTGTTTGGAAAGATAAGTATACTGGTTTAAATGTAGCAGAAGTAAAGTTTACAGAGAAAGAACGAGTATGTTTA
>JAFRKG010000199.1 GCA_017431845.1 Methanosphaera sp.
ATCATCAAAATCAGAGTCAGGCTGTCTATTGGTGGGAGCGTAGTCCCCATTCGTCGAACGCGACCTACTTCTGCTATGTCTACAACAACGGTGACGCTAGCAATTACAACGCTAATCGTAGCTATGGCATCGCGCCCTGCTTGTGTATCTAATACCCTTCACCAAGACACCCGAAGGGTGTCCGTGTATTATTTATACAAGTTATAAAATGATATAATTAAATGAATTTTAATATATTTTTAATACTTGAAAGGAGGGATTGTTATGTCAGTTCCTTCAAATCAATGTAAACCTAATACAATGGAATAAGTCAAAAAAGTTAGTGATTTATACATTTTAACACGAGAAGTATTTTCTTGTGTACAAAATACTTATAGTGAAATTTATAGTGAAATGTTAGAGTTGGCTAACAGTTATTTTGTTTTAGCAAGTTTAGCTGATTCTTATTATTTACATGAATATTCAACTAAAGCACAATTTAGGAAACGTGAAGATTTATTACAAGATGCTAACTCTAAATTATTAGCTTATCGTCATGAATTAAATTTATTATGGTTTAATATTCGCAAAGGTGATAATCGTTTTGGTAAAAAAGCAGAAGCAGAAAAGAAGTTTAAAAGAGTTGCTAATACTGTAAATGATGCTAGTAATTTACTTGGTGGTATTATTAAATCTGATAATGAAAGATGGGATAGTTGGCATCCAAAGACAAGTGTAAAAAGTAAGAAAACTTAAATATAGTTAACTGTGTAGATAGTAGGTATTTCTCTGTGGCCGCTCTTGTTAAAATAACTACGACATAGATAATAAATAAAAAGCCTAATTAGTGTCGTTATTAGCTTTAATTTTTGTGGTTTATCGTTGGTGATAAAAATCATTGCGGATAATGAGAAGCTGTTAAACAAGGTGTTTGATTAATCTACGTTTCTGCTGGTTGTTTCTCAGAGCGGTTAAAAATCTTTTTTTATCGTCAGGCTGTCAATTGGTGGGAGCGTAGTCCCAATTCGTCGAACACGAACAACTTCTGCAATGTCAACAACAACGGTAACGCTAACAATAACAACGCTAATAATAGCAATGGCATCGCGCCCTGATTGAGTATATCGGGATAGACTAATATTATAATTATTTCGGTAATTGTAAAGCCTCTGGATATAATAAAATAATAGTTGTTGTTATGATATATTGTAGAAGTCGTTTTTTTTAATTAATTGGTTATTGATTTATATGTTTTATTTTTATTATATTTGGGAGCAAAAATTCGTATTAATACATAGTATTTTTATTGAATAAATATCCATCTTTAATACACAAGGAGAGAAAGAACCTTGGAGAATTGCGTATGCAAAATCCTAAAGCGTCTTTTGTGTAGAGTATATAAATGTTTATTGAGTTACTATTTTAGTAAATAAACGCTTCATCATAAAGATAGTTGATAATATACATAAAAAAGTTGTATAAAAGTGTAAGAAGGCTTAGTATATTAAATATAGATGTACATATATGAAAGAATACACGAAGCTGGTGAGCTTACCACGATTCGTTAATTATTTATTATTAAGGGGGAATGGAATGACAGGTAAATTTTAATGGCTAAAGATACCATTGTTGATAAAAATAGTAGTAATGACAAGCAAATATCTCATGATGCTAGGACTATTAACTTGATGAAATTCAACGGTTCGGAAAATTATATTTATAAAGATTGTTGTGATTACAACGAGGTATTCTCAATCAGCAACTTTTATGACAGGGGCTTGGAATGTTGTAAAGATGTGCGTTGGAAAAGAAGTAC
>JAFRKG010000012.1 GCA_017431845.1 Methanosphaera sp.
AAATCCTCCAATATTATCTGACTGTAACTCGTGGCAGCTCAATGAACAGACTCATAAGATGAAATCACTCGTCTTCTAATTCACCAATTTCTTGGGTAATTTCAGATATCAAATCTTTAAATTCTTCACTATCCCTATTTCTTGGGTGTTCTAGTTTGATTTCAAAAATTTTCTTGATTCTCCCAGGTCTTCTAGAAAGAACGATAATTTCGTCTGATAAAAATACTGCTTCATCAATATCATGTGTAACGAAGATGATTGTCTTATTTTGTTTTTGACAAATTTCATGAATTTGTTTTTGTAGTTTGTGTTTTGTCTGCACATCTAATGCACTGAACGTTTCATCCATCAATAAACTTTTAGAATCATTAATTAATGATCGAATTATTGCAACTCTTTGTTTCATACCTCCAGATAATTCATGAGGATATCTTTCTGCAAAATCTTTTAGTCCAACATCCTCAAGATATTTCATTGCACGTTCCTTACTTTCTTTTTCAGGTTTTCCATCGATATTTAATCCGAATATTACATTATCAATGACATTTAACCAAGGAAAGAGAGAATAGTTCTGGAATATAAAACCTCTTTGGTTTGAAGGTCCCGTTACTATTTCTCCATCATCTTTAACAGTACCCTCTGTAGGTTTTACAAATCCTTCTATTATACGTAACAAGGTTGTTTTTCCACAACCTGATGGACCTACTAAAGATATAAATTTTCCTGTTTCAATAGTAAGGTTAATATCCTTTAATGCAAGTACTTCTTCGTCACTATCGTTTGATACAAAAGTTTTTGATACATTTTCTATTTCAAATGTCATATTATCACCTTACCAGAATATTCTTTCTTGTATCTTTGTAAAAATATAATCAAAAATTATACCAATTACACCAATTACTAACATTCCAACTACTGTTGAACCTGTATCAAATAGGTTTGTTGATGTTAAAATCATATATCCTATACCGGAACTAGATCCAATCATCTCACCTGAAATTGTACACATTAAAGCAATACCGGTTGCTATTTTAAGTCCGGATACAATATATGGTAAACTTGATGGTATGATTACTTCAGTTAGCATCTGTGAATTTGATGCTCCAAATGATTGTGCTGCTTCTATTAAAACAGGATCTGTTCTATGCACACCATCAATTGTTGAAAGTAGTATTGGGAAAACACATCCCATGAAAATTATGAATACTGCTGGCCCTACTCCAATACCGAACCATATTATTGAAAAAGGAATCCATGCAATTGGAGGAATAGGTCTTAAAATACTAATAATTAATTTACATAATGTTTCTAAACGGTTAAACCAGCCTAATAGTATACCTAATGTTATACCTACTACTGATGCTAGTAACATACCAAACAATACTTTATATATTGTTTCAAATATATCTTTAAAAAGTTTACCTGAAACAATTAACTTGACAAAGGAGGTTGCAACGTCTACCGGTCCAGGAAACATGTAAACTGGAATTAGTTGAAAATAATCACAAATAAAATACCAAATTATTATTAAAATAATAGGTAATATTAACATCTCTTTTTTATATTCATCTCTGAAATTATTCATATTAAAAACCTTTTTGTAAACTTTAGATAAAAATTTAAATTTCTGCAAATAACTTTTCTTGAGGCACTGTTTCATTAACTATTCCCAAATCCTCTTCAATCTTTAAGAAATTATTCACATTTTTCTTATAAGTATCATTTAAATCGCTTATCCACTTAATATGTGTTAAACTTTCTTTTTCAATTTCCTGATTTGGAACAATATGCGGTGGCAAATATTGTACCATTCCTTCAGGATTTTCTTTTACTTTCTCTGTTGCTTTTTTATGAACATCTAAAATTTTTTGTGCTTTGTCAGAATGTCCTGATAAAAATTTTTCATTCATCACTACAACACAACATGGATGGTCTGGTAAAATATCTCCAGAGCTTTTCACCAAAGTCTGATTATTAACTTCTTTTGAAATTGTAACATAAGGCTCATATGTTAACATTGCATCGATACTTTTAGTTCTTAATGCATCATTCATTGAAGGAACCTTCATACTAGGACTTTCAATATCAGAAGTACTTAGTCCGTTTTTCTTTAATTCATATTTTAGTAATACATTTTGTATTGATGCTTCACCAGGTGTAGCTACTGTTTTGCCTTTTAAATCAGTGATTGACTTAATTGATGAACTATGAGAAAGCAAACCACTTCCCTCATTTTGAACTCCTGCAACAATTTTTATAGGCACTCCTTTAGACATCGAATTTATTACTGGAGTTATTCCATCATAACCAACATCTAAATCACCACTGACCATTGCGCTCATCAAATCTCCACCATTATTATATTCATATAATTCCACATTCCGTCCCGCATCTTTATACATTCCTGTAGCATTTGCGACAAATAATGCTGCGTCATGATCTGTAGGTAAATATCCAATCTTAACAGTATCTGCATCTTCATCAGTCATACCATATAATGTAAAAATAATTAGTAAAAAAACTGCTATTACCATAGTTATTAGAATAATTTTTCTATTTTTCGATATAATATTATCAACTCCTATGATAGTTATTAATTATTTATGTAGAAACAATGATAAATAGGTTATATATGTTAGGTATGTTGAATAGATAGTTTTTCTAATTTTCTATAAAATTAAGTATTATTTTTTAAAATTTGAGTTTACAATAATACAATAAATAGGTAAATTCAATATATCTGATGAATTAAAATTCATTTAGTAACTAATATGTTTTCATTTTCAATAATATTATATACTATAAAAAAGATAATTAGAACATATTATTTTAATTAATTAATTGAAGGAGATATTATGTCAAAAAAAGATAATAAGATGAGTATGCCTCAAACCGGTGCAGGTTTAGTAAGGTACTTTGATGAAGAAAGTGTTGGACCAAAACTTTCTCCTGAGCATGTTGTAGTTTTAACTATCATTTTAGCAATATTTTGTTTTGTTTTAAGATATTCCGCTTAATATTATTGTTTTTTAAAAACAATAACTACTTTTTTTCTATTGATATTATGTTAACTAAAAGAATTATTCCTTGTCTAGATTGTGATTTACAAGTTCCAGAAGGAC
>JAFRKG010000200.1 GCA_017431845.1 Methanosphaera sp.
GATAAATCCTAACCTCCAAATTCATATTAACCAAATTCATAAGCAAATAAAAAACCCCATCAAAGTTTAATGCAATATATAAACTGAAAAAAATATATTTTTTTACAAAATTTTTCAGTTGATATATTATAATTTCATATGTAATAGTATATAAACACTCACCAAGAGCATTTGTAAAGTAATCGGCAAAAAGTATACCCAACTAAAAAACAACATGAAAAAATAGAGTAAAATCAGTTAAATCAAAAAATAAAACCTAAAAATAACTATATTACAAAAGTACACCCCAACCTGCAATTCATCCCCAACTTGCAGAAGTTGGGTATTTTTGCATTAATTAGATAAATTAAACAAACCATACAATTAATGTGAAATATGAATTATTTAAATTATAGTTTCGAGATTTGTTTTAATTTATATGATATTAACATTGAATTATTTTGAATGCAATATTGAACTGCAAACTGCTTTTCTGATAAGAAAAAATGAAGTTAGAATAATCTAAAAAAAGAAAAAGGGAGGATTTAAAAAATCCTCAAAAATTTTGTGTTTTATCTTTTCTGTACATAACATGTAGCTGTATTTTTTATTGTTTTTCCATTAGCTTTTGCTTTGTAGGTGAATACTGCTTTGTATTTTTTACCTTTATTAAGTTTTTGGATAACACTTTTAGATACTTTAAATGTTGCAATTCCTTTTTGATTGGTTTTTGCCTTGTATGTTTTTCCCTTAAACTTTAAGTAAACATATTTCTTTTTAAGGACTTTTTTACCTTTAAGTTTAAGTTTAATGTTAAGTTTTTTAGCAGTGCTTTTAACTTTTACTGTCTTTTTAAGAGGTTTTACAACAGATTTAACTGTTACTATATTTTTAGTAGTAAATCCCTTATAAGTTACAGTAATAGTGTATTTTTTAACTTTTAAACTTAATTTAAGGTTAGCATAACCATCTTTATCTGTTTTAACAGAACATGTTTTGCCTCCAACATTTATTTTAACAATCTCACCTGCTCCAACATAATCACCATCATCACCAATAATTCTAACTTTATAGTTAGATCCATCGGCAAAGAAGATTGTTGCATTCCTATTATCAGTGATTCTTTTAACTATTTTCAGATTAGCTAATTTATATTCATCAGTTTCCGGATTAAGAATAACAATAGCATAATCTCCAACAGCCAATTTATTATTAAATTTCAAGACACCATTAGAATCTGTTTGGACAGTGTATATGTTCGTATCCACCTTGATTGTTACATTTGCATTTGAAAGTGGAGATTCATTACCATCGAATAATGTTGCATTATAGTCCAAGCCACTATTATAACCTCTAGTCATGTCGGAAGCCCTAATTGTAGCATTACGATTTATGACCGCTGACTTGTTAACTGGACCATAATTACCATCACCACTGTATACAAGAGTAATATTATTATAACCTGTAATCAAGTTAGGAACAATAATTATTGCATTACCGTTAACCAAATTAACGATTTGTGACAATATGCCATTTACATACAAGCTTACATTTCCACTAGCATCTGCAGGTAATTTGAAATTCAATATAGGTCTCTCAGTTGTCACATTTTCAAAGTCAATATCAACATTTGTTTTTGCTTTGACAACCTCAAATGTTGTGGAAGCAACACCAGAATAATTGCCGTCTACAACATTAACGTTAGCATTATGGCTACCTGCAGCCAATCCATCAACAGTAACGTTTCCAATACTGCCAACAACATTTACAACATGAGGACTGTCACCAACATAAACCAGATACTCACCATCAACCTCAGACATAACAATTACAACAGCACTCTCACCATAAACAATATCACCAACAGTAACTGAAACATTAATCTGTTTAGGCACAACAGCAAATGAAGTAGAATTAACAGCACCATAATTACTGTCTACAATACTGACATTAACATCATAGCTTCCAACAGTTAAATTAGAAACAGACACATTTCCAACACCATCCCTAACAGTAACCGCAAATTGCTTGTTATCTACATAAACAAAATACACGCCATCGAGATCCGCCTCAATAATAACCCTAGCTTTTTCTCCGTAAGTAATATCTTCAACAGATACAACAAGGAAAACAGCTTTATGCACTACATTAAATGCAGTCTCATTAAACGCAGAATAATTACCATCAACAATACCAATTTGTACAACATAATTACCGACAGTTAAACCAGAAATAACCTTATTCGCTTTACCATCAGTTACATTAATCAGATACTCAGTGTTATTTACATACAATGCATACATTCCATCAATATCAGCTGAAACATTAACAACAGCACTTTCATTCCAGACAATATCATCAACAGA
>JAFRKG010000201.1 GCA_017431845.1 Methanosphaera sp.
CTTATTGTATAGTTAATAATTATTTTGATAATAGTATTTAAATATTTTGATAAAAAGTATCACTTTTCACACTTTATTCATATGATTTCTACAGAGCCTAGTTTTCATTAAAACGTGCTAAAATGAAACTGCTATCCTATAAAATGATACCTCTTTAACTCCTATTATATGTTTCTTTTTTTAATTTAACACTATTTGTTTTTTCAGGACTTGAAACAATTCCTATAATGTCAGAAAATATGTCGGCACCACGTTCATCTTCAAATATGATTTTTTCGTTTGTTATAGGTTTATTTTCTTTTTTAGAATCATATTTTAACACGTCTGGAATATTAAAATCATTTTTAATTTTATCTAAATGGTTTTTTGTATCATGATTCAATAATTCTATGAGTTTATAATCACTTTCTGATAAATCGTATTTTAAACCATTTTTTAAATATTTTGTAACTAATTCACTTTGAGTTATTTCTTTTTCAGTAGCACGAATTTTAATTTGCTTTAATAATTCAGAATCTAATTTAAAACTTGTTTTTTTAGTAACCATTTTTATTAAACTCCTATTATAGATACATGATTATATTATAATAATATTACATAATTTTTTGTATTAAATATTATGTAGTTTATCCTAAATTTTCATTCGTTATAGTACACTATAAGTGCGACAAGCAATTCTCTTCTCCTTAACTTCATCAGTATAATGCAATTATATTGTATTATTGGCTTAGTTATGTGGGCCATTCTCGCCCGAAACTGCATCAACTGGTAACGGAAGGTGTGGGTTGCATGAGGGATAATGTCTAATCATACTCTTAGTATCCGCAGAATATGAGGGCTAGGGAAAGATTAATATTGGCTAATGATGAATGAACTCTTATAAGCGTCGTTAGGCTAGGCGATAGGAAAGGATACTGAACAACCTATCGTGTTGCAAACAGGCAATGTACAGTTTATAGATGTACACTCAGCATAACCCATATGTTTGTCGGCGTAGTGGGAGAGCCTAAGTTATTCGTATCTGATAGAAGAGAAACTTGGTAAGCCCTATTTTGACCATAAAAGAGATATATGTTCTTTTGTGGGGGACTACAGTGTGAACTGGTGTTCTTAAACCTAGTAGGGTAAAGGATGTTAAGGAAGCTAATGACTCCTTGTCGAAAGACAATAGAAATAAAGGATATAACTATGGGGTATATGCTGACTTTAACAGGTGTATCAACACAGCATATAATCAAAATTATAACATGAGGTGTAACATATTTATGTCGAAGAATGTTTATGCAGTATTGAGCCAAAGCAATGATATTTTGGAGGATGCTAAACAGAATAAGTCTGTCTATCTTGACGAATGGAAAACTATTCCATGGAATAAGATTGAAAAGAGCATCTACAAGTTACAATACGATATAGCTTGTGCCGAAATTGATGGAAATTATAGAAAAGCACGTAACCTACAAAGAATTCTATTATCAAAGGATTCTGCACTACTATATAGTATAAAAAGAGTTACAATGTACAACAGGGGTTATAAAACTCCTGGAGTGGATGGTATGATTGTTAAATCACATCCAGAACGTATGGCTTTATTTTATAATCTTAAATCTAAGAAATTAAGTGAATATAAACCCTTACCTGTTCGTAGAGTTTATATTGAGAAATCAAATGGTAAAATGCGACCTCTTGGTATTCCGACATTAATTGATCGTGTATATCAAAAGCTAATCAGTCTTGCACTTGAACCTCGTGTAGAAGTAGGTTTTGAACCATCCAGTTATGGTTTCAGACCAATGCGAAATGCAGGTCATGCAATAGCACGAATACATCACTACACAAGGAAAGGAGGAAGACCTTGGATATTCGAGGGTGATTTCCAGTCCTGTTTTGATACTCTTAACCATGACTGGATATTAAAACAATTGGGAAATTTTCCGGCTAAGAACACAATACAAGACTGGCTTAAAGCAGGATGTCTTTACAATAATATGTTAGATATTACAGATGAGGGCACACCCCAAGGTGGAATAATTTCACCAATATTGGCAAATATTGCCCTTACTGGAATAGATGAAGCGCTAGGAATAAAATATAATAGGTATAAAGATAGACAAACCTTTACTTACCGAAACCATTCACAATATGCTATGGTTAGGTATGCAGATGATTTTGTGGTCTTATGTAAGACCAAAGAAGATGCAGAGAATGTTTATCTGTTATTAGAACAATATTTATCGGAACGTGGACTAACATTAGCACAAGACAAAACAATGATAACTCATTTAAGCAAAGGATTTGATTTCTTAGGCTTTAATATAAGAGGTTATCAAACAGAACAAGGATTTAAAGTTCTTAACAAGCCTGCTAAAGACAGGATTAAAAGATTTAAAGAGAAAATAAGAGCATTATTTATGAAATACAGAAGCGATGACATTGAGAAGCTAATCAAAAGGCTTAACAGTACAATAATAGGAACAGCTAATTATTGGAAACAAGGAGTTGCTAAAGAAGCGTTCAGTGAAATTGACAACTATGTTTGGACTTTAACAAAAAGGTACTTACAAAGACAACATCCAAATAAGTCATGGAAATGGATTATGAACAAATATTTCAAAGAAGATTATCACCATAAAAGTAAGGATAAATATATACTTACTAGTCCAAATAACCCTAAGACACAACTCATTAAAATGAGTTGGATACATATAAACTATTCACGTATGATTAAACATAATTGCAACCCGTATGATCCTGAATATAAGGAATATATAAAGAAACGATACAAAAAGACACCATTTGAAATTCTTTACCCTTAAAATAGAGATTTAACATTAATTTTGAGATGAAAGATACATTTGAGCCGTATGTCTTGAAAGGGACACGTACGGATCTTAGGAGAGAGTGCGACAAGATAGGGTCTCCAATTCCCATATTTGTCAGTGAAACAAGGATATTTTCTTGTTTTAATCCCAGTCGTATTGGGATTTCATTATCGGAAACTCATAACTGAGTGATTGGTTAGGAGGTTGC
>JAFRKG010000202.1 GCA_017431845.1 Methanosphaera sp.
AACAATGGTAATTATACATTTATGTGGACTGAGGGTCAAGTTGAAAACAAAATTTGGGCTTTCAAAAGTGGCTACAAGCGTGGTTGGGATAAACATAAATATTTGAAAGCAGTAGCGGGGCAATTTTGTTTTTACTACTTTAATTATTTTAGCATAAAAAATCAAACACGTGAAGAAGTAGATCCTAAAAAATATATTGAATGGATTAAGAAATTTTATATAGAATTTAAAGATGAAATTGAGGAAGCTAAAAGTAAAGACATTTTCCAAGAAGAATATAGAGAAACATTTATAAATTATTTTAATGATTTTAATAATATCACCATTTTAGACTTAACCATAGATGATTTTATTAATCTTCTAAAATAGTGAAAACAAAAGGGGTGATAAGAAAATGTATACAGTAACTATGGGTGTTGTTAATAAAAATCTAACTTTATTAAAAGAAGAAAAAACCGCAGAATATAGAAGTGGCTCAGTTAATGTTGATAAAATAATTTTTAATTTTAGTGGTAGTGACTGGGATGATTTGACACAGATTGCTGTTTTTGTAACGGAATCTGGTTCTGTTATAGATGTGCCACTAATAGGAAATTATTGTGTTGTTCCAAGTGAGGCATACATTACTAGCCATACTGATTTAAGAGATGTTGACTTCTATTATGATATGGTGGTTGGTGTTTATGGGCAGACTATTGATCCAGAAACTAATAAAATCACAAAGGTTTTGCCTACAAACTTAGTTAGGCGTAAAGTGAGATTAGGTTCTTATCTCCCGGGTGTAACACCAAGTGATTTGCCAACAGCTGAACAGTGGCAACTTTATATTGATGAAGTTGGACGATTAGCAAGTAGAGCAGAAGCAAGTGAAGAAGTATGTGTGGAGTTGGAGGCAACTATACAAGGGATATATAAAGACATTCAAGATATTGAAATAAACGTAACCAATTTAGAATCTTCCGCCAATAATTCGGCACAAAATGCAATGAATTATATGAATCTAGCAAGCAATTATATGAGCAATGCTTATAACTATGCTGCGAATTCAGAGGCATCTGCATTAGAATCTGGAAACTATGCCAATGCATCACAACAATATGCTAATAATGCTCGAAATTATATGAATAGTGCGAGAGAATATAGCAATAACGCTTCTCAATATGCAAGTAATGCAGAAGGATATAGTATTGATGCACAATGGTATATGAATAGCGCAAAAAATTATGCTTCTAATGCTGGAAATTATGCATCAAATGCTAGCCATTATATGAATAATGCTAGCAACTATGCAAATAGTTCATATAATCATGCCAACAATGCTAGTAATTATGCAAACAATTCATATAATTCAGCAACACTTTCTAGCGAGTATGCAAATCATGCTAGTTCTTATATGAATTCTGCTCAAAATTATAGCAATTCAGCTTTTAATTATAGTAATAGTGCGAGTGCTGCTAATAATAGTGCTCAAAATATATATAATGAAATATGGGATATATCAGCTGCAAGAATGTTCGCGGCTTTTGATGTTAATCCACAAAATGGAGATTTAATTATGACCTCTGTGCAAAGTATGGGGAATATTGGATTTTCATTAGATACAAATGGAAACTTAGTTATAACACTTAACTAAGAGAGGAGGAATCTTATAAATGGCACAACAAGTAATTGGCAAGGTAAGCATAATACCTTGTGGTGAATTTCAAGCAAACACACGCTATTCAAGATTATCTGTTGTAAGTTATCAGGGTAGTTCTTATATAGCGATTAGCGATAATGAGAATACACCAGTATCAGATACAAGTGTATGGTATTTGTTAGCTGCAAAGGGAGATCAGGGTGAACAAGGAATCCAAGGTGAGCAAGGAGAAAAAGGAGATACATATGAGGTAACTCAAGAAGATTTGGATGCTATTGCTGCCCAAATTACCTCTGATGCTTCAAGTGCATTTAATCAAAATGTTACACAAAAAACAAATGATTTTAATGATAATGCAACAAGCAAAACAAATGACTTTAATAGTAATGCAACAAGCAAAACAAACGACTTTAATAGTAATGCAACAAACAAAACAAATGATTTTAATGACAACGCAACAAATAAAACAAATGATTTTGATAGTCATGTTGATAGTGAGTTAGAATATTTTAATGATGGTGTTTCTGGGTATTTAGCAAGATTAAATGATTTAGAAACTTTGGCTAGTAATGTTAATACTAATCTAGCGAATGGTCAAAATTTTGAGTTAGAAGATGCACTAAATGGAAAAGCAAAACTAGTTAATCCAGTTATTGGTCAACATTCTCAAGACACATCTTTAATGACTTATAAATGTAGTGGATCAGAAGAAGGAGATTATTATTTTGTTTATAATGACACAAATTATCAATTTACGATGCCAACAGTAACGAGCTCTAGTGTTTTAGTTTTTGATACTATTGCACACACATTAAAGCTAGGAACAACAACTATTACAACAACAGAGGCATCTACTGGCACATTAATTGAATTAACAGAAGCTCCAAACCAAAACTATGCTATACCTGTTAATGTGGTAACTGGTGATACAGAGATAGATATACAAAATGCGAACTATTATACTCCAACAAGTGCTGCTAGTAGCGATGGTTGGTATACTGTTTCATATGACAATAGTGCGAGTGCATCGGCATATAGTATGAATTTTTATGTTAATAATAGTAATTTGCCAATAGAACCTAGCACACCATATGCTATTGTATTAGAAGTTAGAGATTATAGTTCTCAACTTGGAAATACATCAGTTTATGTAACTAGCTTAACAAGTTCTACTTCTAAGGGGCAATTCCCTGCTTGGAGGCAAACAGATTTAGCAAATGGAATATATATTAATGTTATGAAATCTAATGCAGAATCTTCATGGTCTACATATGGTTTAAGGTCTTATGTTAGTGTTGGTGCTGGTGATAAAGTTCATTTTCAATTTAGAATTTCAGTATTAATGAACACAGATGTGACAATTAAATCATTCCAATATACATCTTCTACATCACAAAATTATTCTTTAACTTTAGGTTCTTTAGAATTTTTAAATGGAGAATATATATATGGAACTACTGATAATTGGTATAAACACCAAGAATGGGCTAAGATTGCTTCATACAATGGCGAAACAATTACAACTGATTATATTAGTACAACAGGAGCATTAAGCACTGGTGCAACAGTTTATTATAAATCTACTAGTGAAGTTGCGATTACTGATGCTACATTAGTTGGAGAATTAAATACTATTTATGCAAATCTTGAAACCTATAAAAATTCATGCATGATTAAAATAACATCTGATAATTTAACACCATCAATCTCTTTTGTATATGATGTAAATGATATGGTAGAATTAAGAGATGTTGAAGAAACAATAGACAATATCAATGATAGAGTTGGGATTTTGGAGAATAAAGCTGGAAAAGCATATACAATTACAAGAGTAATTACTGATAATAGCTCTCCTGCATGGAC
>JAFRKG010000203.1 GCA_017431845.1 Methanosphaera sp.
CGCATCACTCATAGGAGAATACCTCATAGAAACACAACTACACATACCAACCGAAGTAATACTAGCAAGCGAATTCGAATACTTCCAAAACACACTAGACGACCACACACTAGTAATATTCATAACACAAAGCGGAGAAACTGCAGACACACTAAAAGCACTAAAAACAGCAAAAAAAGTATCAGAAACCCTGGCAATAGTAAACGTAGTAGGAAGCAGCATCACACGAGAAGCAGACCACGTAATATACACAAGAGCAGGACCAGAAATAGGAGTAGCAGCAACAAAAACATACCTAAGCCAACTAATATGCATATACCTCTTAGTAGCTCATTTAAGTGATGATACCTGGTTAATTGATAAGTTAAGTAAATTACATGATTATTCTTTAAATTCTTTAAAACACGAGGAAAATATTAAAAATATTGCGAAGAAATATAAATCTGCTAATGACTTCTTCTATATTGGCCGAGGATTTAACTATCCAACAGCATTAGAAGGGGCATTAAAACTCAAGGAAATCACATACATACATGCAGAAGGATATCCTGCAGGAGAACTAAAACACGGCCCATTAGCATTAATTGATGAGGGAATACCTGTTGTGGGAATTTTACCGCCAGGTCCAAGTTATCCTAAAACCTACAATAACCTACAGGAGATTAAAGCTAGAGGAGCAAATATGATTATTCTCGGATCAGAAGATGACACACAAATAAATCAGATAGAAAACAAAATATTATTCAACCCAGGAATAGATGAAATAATAGCACCGCTCATATATATTATAGACTTACAGTTATTATCATATTATACTAGTATAGAAAAGAAAATAGACCCAGACAAACCTAAAAATTTAGCAAAATCAGTTACAGTAGTATAAATATTTATAGAAAGAAATATAAATATATTATTAATGAATCAGATTCATTATATTTCATATTGTATAAGAATTATCAATTTAATTTGATAATTCTTTTTATTTGAATAAAGTCTGTTTATTTTTAAAATTATATATGTTTATATTTTTCAAACTAAATAATATCATTATCTAAAAAAAATGACAGTGAAAATATGAATGTATCTCAGAACTCCAAAATATTAATTTCTATTATCATTCCTACTTATAATATTGAGAATTATTTATCCGAATGTTTAACCAGCATTTTAAGTCAATCTTTCACTAATTTTGAAGTTATTATTATTGACGATTGTTCTAGTGATTCAACTAAGTGTTTAATTGAATATTTTATGAAAAAAGATTATAGAATCAGGTTATTTGAAAATGAGCATAATGTTGGTCCAGGTATTTCTCGTAATAGGGGAATAGAATATGCTAGAGGAAAGTATGTTATGTTTGTGGATGGTGATGATTGGTTGGATGTTGATTGTTTAGATAAACTATTTAAATGTGCTGAAGAGTATCATACAGATATGGTTATGTTTAAGGGTTTGAATTTTGATGATTCATCTAATCGTTTTTATAAGAATGATTATTTTAGTATTCCTTGTTTAGATCGTTTGAATAATTCGTTGTTTAGTTTTGATGACATTCATGAGGATGAATTGTTTGAGATTTTTGTTGGTCCTGTTAATAAGTTATATTTAAGGTCTTCTATTGTGGATTGTGGTGCCCGGTTTTCTGAGTGTTTGACTCATGAGGATAATCCTTTCTTTTATAGGGCGTTTTGTGCTGCTGATAAGATTTTCTTGTTGGATGACTATTTTTATAATCGTCGTGTAAGGAGTGGTTCTATTACTAATTTAAGGGGTGATGTTGAGCTTGATACCATATTGGTTGTTGAGGATATTTTGAAGGTGTTCATTGATAATGGTTTGTATAATCACTTTAAGGAGTTTTTGTTGAATCGTTTGTTGTTTAAATTGCGTAATCGTTATCGTCTTGTTGGTGATGATTATAAGGAAGAGTATTTTCTGAGAGCTAAAGCTAAACTAGATAAGTTTTTCTCTGTATATACTTTGTTTGATGATTTTGTTAAGTGTTTATGGTCTGAGAATAGATTGTTTTTTGATAGACTTGTTTTTTCTGAGAGTTTTGAGGAATTTTTATATTTTTAAATTTTTCTTTTTTCCTTGTTCCATGTTTGGTAATTTTACTTAGTTTAATATACTTGTTTAGTGTTATATATTTTTATTAGTAAATGAGTTGATTTTTTTATGAAGAATTTTTTTAAGATATCTTTATTTTTTGTATTGTTAATGCTTCTTGTGGGTGTTTTGTCTGCTGTTGAAGTTTCTGATAATAATACAGAAATTGTTAAGAAGTCTGACAGTCTTGTTAGTTCTTCTTCTAGTGATAGTAATTTAGTTGTTAAAGATAAGGATAAAACAGTTAAAAGTGCTTCGGGGAAGATAAAGACTAGATTAACTGTTAATAATATTCCTGATGTTGGTATGGATTCTGATATTCTTGTTTATGGTCATTTAAGTGATGTTAATGGTAAGAGTATTGATAATGCTCGTGTGACTTTGGATGTTAATGGTGAGGATTATGAAACTACTACTTATTATGGTGATTATTATGGTGAATATATGGTTACTAAGAGTGGTAAGTATACTGTTAAGGTAAATTTTAAGGGTAATGGCAAGTATTATGCTAGTAGTGCTGTGACTAGTTTTAATGTTCCGAATAAGAAGAGTACTTACATTTATTTGGATGATGTTCCTGATTTAAAGTATGGTGAAGTTGCTAGTGTAAGTGGATTTTTTAGTGATGGTCGTGGCCATTATTTAAGGAATACCTTGTTGACTGTGAGGGTTAATGGTAAGAATTATACTGCTAAGACTGATGGTAATGGATACTTTGTCAGGAAGGTTAAAGCTAATAAGATGGGCAAGAATACTGTGAAAGTATTGTTTAAGGGTAATAGTAAGTATACCCGGACTAGTTCGTATCTTTATTTTACTGTTTCTCGTCAGTCTACCAAGATTACTTGTAATAATATTAATACTATGAATAAGGGATCTGGTGTTAAGGTTAGTGGTCGTCTGGTTGATGCTAAGGGTAATCCTTTAAAATCTGCTAGTGTGGTTGTTAAAGTTAATGGTGTTAAACATATTGTTAAAACTAGTAGTAATGGTGTTTATTCTTATTCATTTAAGGCAGGAAAAGTTGGTAGTAATAGTGTGAGTGTTTCTTTTTCTGGTAATAAGTATTATGTGGGAAAGAGTGTGAGTAAGACATTTAAGGTTAAGTCTCCTTATAAAACTATGACATTATATATGGATCAGTTTAAATATATTGGTAATGATGAGTTTTATTCTTGGTATCAGATTTATAGTGGTGAATTTTCTTCTGGTGTTTATGTTAGGGTGTTAGATTATTATGGAGATTATGGTGATCCTGCAGATAATATGATTGTTGGTGCTACATTTTATTTCAAGAATAGTAAGGGTAATGTTATTTCTAGGAAGTTTGATGATGGTAATGGTATTTGGATGGGTCATGACTTGATTAATGGTTATACTCCATTTAAGGTCGTTGTTAAGTATCGTCGTATGACTCAACGTGAGACTGATTTATGGAATTCAGGTTATGAGTGGGATGCTTTGACGAATTCATGGCATAATATTTATGCGTATTATTAGTCTTATCATCTTTTTTATTTTTTTTATCTATTGTTTTTCTTTTTTTGTTTTATGTTTTTTTTATATTTTTTTTGTATGATTGTTACTTTTTTTTATTTGTTTTTAGCTTGTTTTATTTGTTTGTTTTGTTATTGTTTTGATTGTAACATGTGTTTATTTTTTTAATATTTTACGTTGATTATTAACTTTTGGATAATTATTTGTTATATGTATATGTTATTAGAATTTTTTATGTGTTTTTGTATTTATTGTATTTTTGTTTAAAAAAAAATGTGATGATAAGTAGGATGATTAAAATACAATTAAAATATTGACTACATTAAATTAATTTTTATCCTCTATTATTGTTTTTAATTTTTTTTATGAAGATTAATAACGTTGA